>DAOVFR010000035.1 GCA_030672805.1 Candidatus Krumholzibacteriota bacterium | reverse complement strand
GAATTTACCGCCGACGTCGGCGGTAAAAAATCTTACACTTCCGAATAATCCTCCCCGCGGGTGGCGCCGGGCGGGGCCCCCACCGCGCACAGCGAAAGCGAGCACGGTGGGGCTGACCGGCGACAGGACCCGCGGGAATGTCATACGGGAAAGAATCCATGTGGCGGTATTAGCGAATGGAATAAAGGCAGGGGTCACGAGGGGGCGGAATGGGTGTGGGAAGTGATGCGGCGGAATTCATGAGTCGGCGTCTAACGCCTGGTACCGCTTAGTACTGGCGGAATGCCATGTAAATCATTAAATTTATAAATAGGATTCATGAAAACACAACGGGCAATTCCAGTCATTCTCCTTCTGCTATGTTTCGTTCTCCCCGCGCGGGCGTTCGCCAGGACGTGGCACGTAAACACACAGGGAACGGGTGATGCGCCGACGATACAGGCCGCGGTCGATTCGGCAGGAGTAGGCGACGTCATACTCGTTGCGCCGGGTACATACAGGTGGACCGACCAGAACCCGGATCCCTCCCAGACCGAATATGCCATGATCCTGTACTACCGGGATGTAACCGGCTTCGAGCTCCGAAGCGAGGCCGGACCCGGGGAAACGATACTCGATGCGGAGGGAATGGGCAGGGTGTTCTACATCATGGCGTACAACGATATCGTCATCGATGGATTCACGGTAAGAGGCGGGGTCGCGCCCCACTCGTACGATTCGGGAGGCGGGTTGATCGGACACCTGTCCACCCCGGTGATCAGGAACTGCATCTTCACGGGTAACAGAGCCCAGTATGGAGGCGGTTTCTGGTACGGCGGCGTCAGCGAACCGCGCGTCGAGAACTGTGTCTTTATCGACAACACGGCGGATGTTGGCGGCGGCATCTGCCTCGTAAACAGCAGTACGCGCGGAACGTTCCACCAGTGTCTCGTCAGGGACAACACGGCGGCGCTGCGGGGCGGCGGCGTCTACGTGTACAATTACAACGCCTCTTTCGAATACTGCACGATTACACGTAATACCGCGCTGGAATCGGGGGGCGGACTCGCGTGTAGGGAAACCGAACAGACCGTGGTGACCAACTGCACAATCTCGGAGAATTCAGCACCCCTCGGGAGCGGCATCCACCTTCACGCCGGACCCAACGTGACCGTCGAGAGAAGCATCATCTCGTACAGCCACGAGGGAGCCGCTCTCAGCATGTCACTCCCCTGTACGCTTCAGGTGGGATGCTGCGACCTGTACGGGAACGCGGGAGGCGATACCATTCCCGCCGACGCGGTCGACTTGGGTCACAATATCTACCTCGACCCACAGTTCTGCGGAAAAACCGGTTCATTTAATTACTATCTCCAGAGCGATTCCCCCTGTCTCCCGGCGAACCACCCGTTCGGACTTCTCTGCCAGCAGATCGGTGCATTCCCGTGCGCGTGCGGAACGGTCTCCGTACGGTCCGGCACATGGGGAAACATCAAGAAGCGCTTCGGGGAGTAACGATCATCCATTCCCGGGGCGGCGGCTTCGCAGTTTCTCAATCAGCCACAATTTTACTGGCCACTGCTTCTTCATTGCAGGCGATCGGAAACGGCTCTGCATGCCATACATGCTCGTTGTATTCCAGGATCGCCCGGTCCGACGAAAACTTGCCCATACTCGCCACGTTGATAATCGCCTTCCGGGCCCATTCGTTTCTCCGGGCGTAGGTGTCACCGACGCGTGCCTGGCAGTTGCAGTAGCCCTCGAAGTCCGCGAGTACGAGGTACGGATCGAAATTCAACAGCGAGTCGATGATCGGGTGAAAAAGCCCCCGCTCCTCCGGTGAGAAGAAACCGTTCCGTATCAGGTCGATGACACGCTTGAGCAGCTCGTTCTTTTCGTAGTAGTCGTACGGGTTATATGTCGGCTTGATCGACTCGACCTCCTCCGCATTCAACCCGAAAATAAAGACGTTTTCCCCACCGGCCTCGTGCAGAATCTCGATGTTCGCCCCGTCGAGCGTCCCTATCGTGAGCGCGCCGTTCAGTGCAAACTTCATGTTCCCCGTGCCGGACGCCTCGTACCCGGCCGTCGAGATCTGCTCTGATACATCCGCCGCGGGGATGATCATCTCGGCGAGTGTGACCCTGTAGTTCGGCAGAAAGACGACTTTGATCATTTCTCTCGTTGAGTGATCGTTATTGATCATCTCGGCGGCGCTGCATATAAGGGTAATGATCATCTTGGACATGTAATAATCGGGAGCCGTCTTGCCGCCGAATATGAACGTTCTTGGATACCACTGGAACTCCGGCTCCTCCTTGATCCTCAACCAGCAACCGATTACATGGAGAATGTTGAGAAGCTGGCGCTTGTACTCGTGGATTCGCTTCACCTGCACATCGAAGATCGAGTCAGGATCAACAGCGAAACCGGTCAGATCCTCGGCGAGACCAGCCAGCGCCTGTTTGTTCTTCCGCTTCACCGAGAGGAACTCCTCCTGAAAAGCGGGGTCGTCGGCGAACTCGCGCACCCCTTCCAGCTTTCCCAGGTCCCCTACCCACTCCTTGCCGATCCTGCCCGAGATCAGGCCGGCGAGAAGGGGATTCGCCGAGAGAAGCCACCGCCTCGGCGTAATGCCGTTCGTGACATTGATGATTCGCCCGGGGAAGAGCTCGTCGAACTCCCTGAATACCTTCGTTTTCAGGAGCTTGGTATGCAGTTCCGCAACTCCGTTCACCGCGTGGGAACCGATGAACGCGAGATGCGACATACGCACCTTCCGATCGGGCCCCTCCTCGATGATAGACGTACGTTCCGCAAGTTCGTTGTCATCGATATGAAACACGGAGACATTCCGCAGGAAACGCCTGTTAATCTCGTAGATGATCTGGAGATGCCGCGGCAGAAGGTTTCCGAACATGGAGACCGGCCATTTTTCGAGTGCCTCGGAAAGAATCGTATGGTTCGTGTACGCACATGACCGCGTTGTCAGATCCCAGGCCTGTTCCCAGGAGAGGGCCTGCTCGTCGAGAAAGATGCGCATGAGCTCCGTGATCGCGAGGGACGGGTGCGTGTCGTTCATCTGGATGGCGACCTTCCGGGGAAACTGGTCGAATGTCGATTGGTTCACGAGATACCTGCGCACGATGTCCTGGATGGAACAGGAAACAAAGAAATACTGCTGCTTGAGCCTCAATTCCTGCCCCTGGAAACTGGCGTCGTTCGGGTAAAGGACCTTGGAGATGTTTTCCGACAGGTTCTTCTCCCTGACGGCCTTCAGGTAGTCACCGTGCTGGAAATAATCCAGGTCGAACTCATTCGACGCCTTTGCCGACCAGAGCCTGAGTGTGTTCACCGTCTTGTTGCCGTACCCGCAGATCGGGATATCATACCCGATACCGATGACGTCGCTCGTGTCGACCCACTCCGTTCTCAGTCTCCCGTCCTGCCAGAAGGAATCGCTGGTCCGGCCGTGAAAACGCACCGTGAAATTTATTTCCGGCCGGGGAATCTCCCATGGGTTGCCGAATTTCAGCCACGTATCGGGCAGCTCCACCTGGCAGCAATTCTTGATCGCCTGTTCGAATATTCCGAATTCGTACCTGATACCGTAACCGTAACCGGGGATCTGGAGCGTTGCCATCGAATCGAGGAAGCAGGCCGCAAGCCGTCCAAGCCCTCCGTTGCCGAGTCCCGCGTCGGCCTCCTGCTCGATGAGCTCGTTCAGATCGAGGTTCAGCTCACCCATCGCCTCCCTGGCCTGTTCGTACATGTCGAGGTTGATCAGGTTGTTGACAAGGGCCCGCCCCATCAGGTATTCGGCCGAAAGGTAATAAACCCGTTTGACATCATTGTCATAGTACATCTGCTGTGTCCTGATCCACTGCTCGATCATCCTGTCCCGGGCCGTCAGGGCGAGTGAATAGTAGAGATCATGCATGGTGGCGGTATACTGGTCTTTCGAAAGGGAGTACTCGAGATGGTTGGCGAAATCGTACTGGATGTCCTTCCTGTCCGTTCCCTTCTGGAAGATCCCCAATTTCTTGAACAATGCACTGTTTTTCATAAACAACCCTCCATCAAAGTCCAGCACGAAGCCCGCGATTGGACCACCGATCGAGCCGTTCGAGTCATTCCTGACGTCTCCTACGCATTTCCGCACCGGCAACCGGGCATCCTACCGGAATGCTAGTCCAAAATGTCACGAAATGCAACGGAAGGAATTGAAAATATCGGAAAATGTGCTTCCGGCGACATGCGCCTGGAACGTCATCGGACCGAAGATAGATAGCGATAGATCTCCTGGCGGATCTCTTCCCTCACGCTCGATCCCCTTGTGGCCATGCGCTGGAGGGACACGCGGTCCACGTACCTGACGTGTATGAATTTGCGAAGCGCCGTCATCGGCACCCTGACCGGGTTCATCAGAAGATTCATCGGGACATCCTTGTTGGCGAATCCGGTATAGTACTCCCTCCTGTGCGCTATCAATGTCAACACACTCGACGACCGGCACCTAAGCGCGATGACCGAAATCACACCCGGCTTTCCCACCGCCTTGGGGTTATTCAACAGCTGCAAGAGAAAGGAGTCGTTATCGATGTACGTGAGGACCAGCGACTTGTAGCTGACATCCTTTTCGCTGCCTATCTCCATCCACTCGACGTCAATGGGCACCTCGTCTTCACCGACAAACCGTGGCGCCGGAATCATGCGAAGATCCACCGTTAGAATCTTTTCATCAAGGCTGAAACCTGGAACATTCAGCATCGATTCAAACTTCTTCGCCGATGGAATCATCAGTTTGAGAAAACCCTTCCCTGCCGACCCGGTAAAGAGGGCGAGACAGCTCAGGAAATCGGGAGTCTTCTTGCCGGTACGGATCAAGGGGTTCATCAGCAGCGCCCTGAGAACGGCCGTACCCGACTTGACCTGGGGAAACGGAATCGATTTCCTTGACTGGTATTCGAACAGATCGGCCAGCAGCGTTCCGGCATCGCTCCCGCGTAACCGCTCCAGCACCGATACCCACCGCTCTCCGAGCTTCCGGTGAACGATGAGTGTCGCTCCGGATGTTTCCTCACCGGCTTTCTCTATCGCGTGAAGCTTCCACCTGATCTCCTCGCTCAGAGTATGGAGGAAGATCGTCAGCCTCTCGTGCAACTCGGGATCGATCGAAACAACGATCATCTTCACCCTGAAATCCATCGCCTCGAGCTCGACCCTGACCCGTTCCAGGATCGACATTCTCCATCGCCTGTCGGGGTCGTCGATGGCCTTTCTAACCCCCTCGCTCCAGTCGTGCCATGGCTCGGACTCCGATCCGGAGGAAACAGCCGGAAGCGGGTGCGACATCGAAAGCAGGATGACCTTCTTCCTGAACCATTCCTCGCTCTCCCTGAGCCGGCCGCCCGTTTGCTCCTTCCGGTTGATCCGGTCCATCACTCGCATCACGTTCGGGAAATCGGCGAGTTCCCCAACAATGGTCTCCTCGGGAGGGATAGCCAGCATCAAAGCATTCATGAGACGGATACCGGCCGGGTCTCCTTCCGCCGCCAGGGCGGCAACTCTAAAAATCGCCTCCGCCGGATCATCCGCCATCGACAGGTGGTTGACCAGGACCTCGGCACGCTCGTAGATGTTGCGCACTTCGGCGATATCGACGAGTCCATCCCGCTCAGTGCCGGACGTCAAATACTTCCGCAGCTCGTCCAGAGAGGATTCGAACGGGAGTTCGGGCGGAAAGGACAGCACCCTGCACCCGTCCGCCTTTTCATCGTAGGTTATCGTGCGTAGGCGTTCCATGGGCAAGGGAAATTCATGCAGGAATGATTCCAATTTGCCCCACCGGTTACATTTTATAGGCCGCCTGCACCCCTAAAACACGCCTGTCTGCCGAATCGAGAGCGATGCGGCAGTACAGGCGGAATCTTCCCGCAGCCACCCCGACAGCCGCCCAGCACCTCCAGCCCGTCCCACGGACACTCTTCCAGGAATACATCCCGGGGAACCCCGGTTCGTAGCAGTAGAACACGGGGGAACCGCCGTGCGTCAGAAAGAGGGATGTACCGGCCCGCAGACGCAGCCTGCCGGATAGAAGGCGGGTCTCGGCCGAGGGAGAGGCGAGGCACCCGCCGCCGCTGTCCCCGCCGGGGATACTCAGCTCCCCCCGGATATTCAGCAGTCCGCACCATTTCCACATGCATCGAAGTCTGAAACGACGGGTCCTCTCGCAGGTTCCGGCGGCTGCAGGAGGAAAGGGAATCACCGCGTCTCTCATCCTGTTCCTGGTCGACCACGACCCCGCGATACGAACCTTCCTCCAGCGGGCATGCAGCTCAACCCTCCAACCGGTGCTCCTCGAACGGTCGAACCCGTCGTCAAGTACGCTTCGCTCGCACGCGGTTCGAACCATTAAGCCTTTCAAGAGGGAGCGCCGGAAGGACAGAACGAAACCCGACTGCGACGAGCCGGGCCGAAGGGTGCGCCCCGCGATGCCGCCGAGGCCGCTCCGCAGACCGAACGGAAACACGTACACGAGAAGACCCGCTTCGACCGGCCCTGGGCCATACCGCACCCCCCATGCGCCGCCGGGCCTGTACCGCCTGTCGGCGGCGAACTCACAGGCGCACGTCACGGCCCCCCGGGACAGTCTTCCGTCGACGGATACCGTCCCACCGGAGCAGCGCCGGTCAGATCCTGCGAATGTCACACCGGCGGTTAAATCCCGGATACCGAGCTCAACCCTGCCTCCCCGGAAACAGCTCCCCCTGCAGTCCGCCCGTACAGCCGGCGACTCCACGGTGCGGGCGGAGAAAAGGAGGAACCTGGCGCGTCGCACCCAGATCTCGCATGCCGCTCCCCTGAGCTTTACGCCGTAGAATCCTGTTCTGCCTATCAGCCACCGGGGGTTACCGATGGGATAGCCGCTGCTGAAGGGATACGTGCCTGAATATCCGCGGCACACGACCCCAAGGGCGAGATCGGGGACGAAATCACCGGCATGCAGGGTTACAGCACCTGAACATAACCGTTTCGATGCATAGAACGAGAGCAGGTCCGCCGACCGGCGGTCCCTCCTCCTGGCGGATGCCCTCCATCCTTCACCCGCCGCCGAAAGAGACATATCCCTGCCCGTCGTTCCGTCCGTGCCGGGACCCTCGATGCGCATCACCGCGCCGGCGCGAAGCGGTTCCCTATCGGGAAGCGAGAGATACTCGCAGAATCCGTACAGCGCCTCTCTTTCCGGGGGCGAGAGATTGTGTGTCCAGTCTCCTCTCCCGCGACGTGCGCGACGGGTGAGAACCACCCGTTCAGCGAGATTCGGAGGAAATCCCGGTATCGATAACAGCTCATCCATATCGGCGTGCAGGGGATCGATCGGATTGTCTCTCAGATCACTGAGCATCTCGAAACGCGTGGCGCCACCTTCCAGGTGTTCGCACGCGCCGGCATCCATCTCCAGGCCGCGACGCGGGCTCCGGCGAACGGATGAACAGGCCGCACATAAAAATGCGGCCATCACAACGAAGACACATCTTGCCTCCACCACAACCTCCCCACTCCAAATGAAACCGTCTTTCCGAGATTCGGGTGGTAACTCCATGAGAAACCGATCAGCAATCTTCCCACGCGGAATAGAACTCCAAGGGCCGCTTCCCCGGTCACCGTCCGGTACCCGGCAAAGAACCCCGAATCCCCGTACGCCTCCAGCCTGAATCCGAGACATGTATCGCCCCGCCGCATTCCCCGCATGGTCCTGTTAACAACCGCCGAGAGTGGTCCCCGTTCGATCGAGAGCCCTGTTTTCAGCCTTACACGTTTGTGATCTCCGCTGCTGTATCCCGTCTCGATCGATACGCACGGCATCGATGGATACGAAAAGAAGGCCGCACATGCGAGGCCGTACGCACACGTACGTTCGTATCCCTCGACGCCGCGAAAGCAAGCGGCCGGCCGTACGGCTACACGGAGTATTTCACGGGCCAACCTCCGGCTGTACGAAACACGGACCCTGTCTTCACGGTAAAGCGGGTGGTGCAGAAACGACCACCCCATCCAGAGGGAGTGCACCGGCGAATAGTACCCCGCCCTCGTGCACGATGCGACCAGGTCGGGAAGCGAGTACTCGCGTGAAAAGGTGGAGAAGATACCGACCAGCGGTGATCCACGCCGTACGGAAACGACATGGAGCTGATCGAGGGGAAACGACGCCCCTCCCGCACCCCTTACCCACACGGGAGCATCGTGCATTGCGGCGCCGCGTGCGGACGCCATAACGGATATCAACAACGCGACGATCACCACGGTCCACGATCGACCCCGGATACGGCGATGCAGCGCTTTTTCCTCCTGCATACCCCTCCTCCCCTCTTCACGAACTCGACGAGGCACACGTACAGTCCCGTCGAGGTCACTTTCCCATCCCTGCACCGTCCGTCCCAGCAGCACGAGAATACCCGGGCCCCACCGGATTCGGCGAACAGCGTCCTGATCTCGAAACCTTCCAGGTCGAATACACGTACGACGGCGCCCGATTCGCCGTCGCGCATCGACGCGGTTATACGAACGAACCCGTCCCGCTCCGGGCAGAACGGGTTCGGATTCACCGTAACGGTTTTTTCACCCGGCAGGGACGGGACACAGGCGGTGTTCCCCGCGCAGGGCGTCGCCCCCGCCGGATCGGCACACCGGTGCCAGATGCCCCCCGGCAGCGCGCTGCAGACCGTCACCGCTATCCGTTCGATCGACCTGCCCCGTTCCTCATCGACCAGATTTCCATACTCGACCCGCTCGGCGAGGGCACCATCGCCGTCGAACAGATGGATCGTTTCCGCAACATCATCGCCGCTGTCATTGAGCCTGCACCACCCGCCCGACACCCCCAGCACCGACTCACCGCAGTGAGGCCACCGCTGGGTGAATCCGTCGGGATACTGCGCGATGATGAGGTATGAACCAGGCTCGAACCGGAAACCGTCACCCCCGATGACCTTCGGCGAAAACGCGGCGTCCGCGATAGACCACGCCCCGATATCGACAGGATCAATTCCGCCGTTGTAAAGCTCTATCCATTCGCCCTCCCCGTTTAGCGGCCTGTACATCACCTCGTTTATGATCACACGGCCGGGCGACGAATGTATCAGGACACTGGTCGTGTCATTGAAGGAACATCCATCATGCGGGCTCCATAGAACGGCCGCCACCTCGGACCGGTAACCGGGAAACGGGCCGAACGACTGACGGACCATCGAGGAGGCCCCCGTCTCCATGTCACAGGAGACAACCGAGCTGTCCACCGGCACGAGCTGCAAGCCAAGTCTCTCCATGAATGTAACGTGGACATACCCACCGAACGGTTCCAGGCCTTCGTTTCGCAGGATGAATGTCAGGGAGAACAGTTCCCCGCGGCACGGCAGGATTCTCTCATCCAGGATCGAAATACCGATATCCAGCTCATGGAAATTTCTCATCCCCGGGGTTGGCCCTGACTCGACAAGATCGTTCCCGTTGTGACCGGAATCGAACCCGTCAGGTCTTCTCGATAGGCTGAAACCCGCTTCGACATCCACGGCAGGCTCACCCTCGTACATGTCCGGCGAGGGAACCGCTCCATAGCCGATAAGATCGAGGTATTCACCGTCACGGACGAGCCGGACGGCGTCGGGGCCGTTCTCGAGTGTGCCCTGCAGAATCATATCCTCCGCCGGACCACGCCGCTCGCCCGCCACTAGTAGCATCTCCCCGGGGCCGATGACGAGACCGTCCGGCGCATTCCAGACAACACGGCTTGCACCAGTCCTTCCATCGATGAACTCGAGTTTAACCCCGGTGAGATCGAGGGAACCGGCACCGCTCTTGTACAGCTCGATGAATTCCCAGCCGCTATCCGCACCCGGATGGTCGTAGTACAACTCGTTGATCACCACCTGGGCCGTGACCGGAATGATGTTCTGGAAGATACAAACAGAAAGGACGAAACACGCCGCGGACGTTCTGCCGGGCAACCACCACATCATCATCCACCACCCTTCACACGGCGCCCATCATACGACACACGCAGCAGAACGTTCAACAAGAAAATTAACGGGCTAAATAAACGTGGTACCTATACGGTATCAGACGAGTCCCCAGGCTTTCCTCAGGATCCACTCCAACGCGAGAAAGGCGATAACGCCGATGAAGAGCCAGAAACTCCGCCCCAGGTTCATTATTTCCCTGTGTTCGACGATATCTTCCCGGAGTTCCATTCCCGCGGGAAGTGAACGGATATCGTCCGCGTCGAAAACCCCGCCACCGGAAACACGGGCCAGGTAGCGAAGAAAATCGATATCGGCCGATGTCTTCAGAAGCTCCACCGACACCGGCAGGACCGAGATTTCCGCCTCGCCCGACGCACCGGGACCCGATCCCTCCGCTCCGGACGCAACGATCATGTAATCTCCGGGGGGCAAAGGATCGAGCGACGCGGTATACACATCCTCGGAATCCATCGCTGGCTCGAAGAGGAACGTCCTGATCGGGACCTCATCAGCGCCGCCGGCGCCCACTACCTCGCCCCGTATCATGCCCGCTGGCCCCATACCGCCGGTATATGCAGAGACACCAATCCGCTCCCCGGTACGGTACGTGGTCCGGCCAGGGACGATCTCCAGCCTCCGTGAATCGAAGTCCTCGGCCACGTACTGGATAAGCGCCCCGAAGAAGGTGTTATAAGACCATCCCCCATCCTCGCCGGAGAGGTTCCACTTCCACAGGGGAAAACCGAGAATTGCGGCGGAAACACCATCGCCGTGCCGCTGGACGGCGAGGAACGGCCATCGCGAGCCGCCCTTGACGAGTACGAGCGGCACATCCGCGCCGGCCGCTACAGCGATCCCGCCCAACCTGCCCCCCATCGGCGGAAGAGCCTTCAGCAGCCCATCTCCGGACAGTGCCGTAACAACTGGGTGTTCCGAATATCCCGTTGCAGCAGCTACTCGGAACTCACCCGTTTTCACTCCCGGCGCGCCCGTCCGTTTTACGGGCAGCACGGACTGGAGAAGCTCGAGAGACGACGTCCCGCGCATCGGGGAATTCTCGTCCGCTATCATAACGACGCCTCCACCCTCGCGCACGTACCGATCGAGCGCCGATACATTCGGCCGTTGCATGAAGATCCTCGTCTCGTCGGAGATCATCACGATGTCGTATTGCTTCAGCCCCGTGGAACTCACGGGGAAGCTCCAGGCTGAACGTCCGGGCAGCAAGCAGTATCCACCGTGCGGAGTCCAGCTCACCACTTCCAGCTCGATGCGCCGGGAACGTTCGGCAAAACTTTGGATAAAGGTCGTATTCCAGTCGGCGAACTGATCTATGTACAGCACGCGGATCCTGTTCTTCAGAACCTTGATCCGTATTGACTCGGCGTTGTTCTCTTTCCTCCCTTCGCCTTCGAGTGGTCCCGCCTCGATCTCGAGCCTGACGCTTCCCTCGCGCGATGGTTCATATTCGAACACGGCTTCAAGTTCCACCGACTCACCATCGATCCGCCGTGTAACGGCACCCAGGATCGTATGACCCTCCAAAAGGCGGACCGTGACGGTATCGCCCTTAAAGCCGGCAGCTTTTACCAAGGCCGCGATCCGCGTCCTTGTACCCGTGTATGTCACCCGTTCGTATGTAACGTCCTCGATCGATACATCGGCTCTCTCCAGTGTGTCCCCTATAATTACGGCAAACAGGGGAACCGGCACCTCCGCGCCGTACGTGGTCAGGCCCCGTGTGACCCTTCCGTCGGAAACGAGAACCATCGCGGCGATATTTCTTGAACGGTACCGCCGCCATGCCTCGCGAATCGCCCGTATAATATCCGTTCCCTCCCCCGTCGCATCGGGAATACTATCGAGCGGGGACAGTTCCGTGCCGAGACTGCTCGAGAAAGGGACCACCATCGTCCTGGCCCCGGTGTCGCCGTCCAGCATACCGACAAGCTCCCCGCACGCATCCCACGCCGCATCCATCCGTGAACCTCCCCGGCCGTCGTCGATGCCCATGCTTCGCGATTCGTCCACGAGAACGAGAACGACCGGCTTTCTTACCTCCCCGACGATGGAGATCAGCGACGGGTTCACTATGTAGAGAACAAGGAGCAAAAATCCCACCGTCCTCGAGAGCGCCAGGAGGAAGCGGCGGACCGGGGAAACAGGGGGAAATGTCCTTCTGTAGAGGAGAAACGGGATAACGACGAGCGCACACCCCAGTGCGATACTCCACGGATGCAGGTCGAACGTCATGGAAGTGCCGTTATCAAACAACAGTAATCCTCCCGAAGCAGTTACAACAGTGTACCGAAGGAACGTCACCAGTGCAAGGGTATGGACGTGAAGGGTTAGACATTGTACCGAAGGAACGGCACCAGTTCAAGGGCTTGGACGTGAAACGTTAGCATTGTCCGCCCGTGCGGATAGGATCACTGGAGGATGGACCCGCGTCTTCTTTCGACGATCGGCAGCAGAAAGTGGACCTTTGTTCCGGAACCCGGTTCGGACTCGGCCCATATCCTTCCCCCGTGACGTATAATGATCTCACGGGAAATCGCCAGGCCGAGACCGGCCCCCCCGGAATTCCGCTCGTTCAGGGAATCGAATTGCTCGAACTCCCTGAACAACCTGCTCATGTTTTCCCTGTCGATACCTTTTCCGGTGTCAGTAACGGACACCCGGATGATATTGCCACTCCTTGCCGTCACGACCCTTATGGATCCTGCAGTGGTGAACTTGATCGCGTTATCGATCAGGTGAGTCAGGACCTGGACTATCCGGTCCCGATCGAACATGATCTCCGGAACGTCGGGCGACAGATCGAAGACCAGGTCGAGACCCTTTTCATGAGCCAGGTGTACCATCATCGCGGACACCTCCCTGATCACATCGTTCATGTCGTGATTTTCGATGGCAAAATCGGAACAGCCCGACTCGAGCTTCCGGTAAACGACGACATCGTCAACCAACCGTATAAGTCGAAACACGTTCCTCTGGGCAAGTTTCAGCATTTCCCGCTGCTGCTCAACGAGATTGCCGACCGTCCCGTCGAGAACGATCCGCAGGCTTTCCTTGACCGTCGTGAGCGGCGTCCTCAACTCGTGAGAGACAATCGATATGAAGTGCGACTTGAAGTTCATCGCCTCCTTGTTCATGTTCTCGATCCGCTTTCTCTCGATCGAGCAACAGAGTGAACGAACGAGGGCGTTGCAGCCAAGTTGATCCTTGGATAGAAAATCCTGGGCGCCTGCCTGCAGCACACTGCCGGCGAGCAGGTCGTCGGTTTTCC
>DAOVFR010000101.1 GCA_030672805.1 Candidatus Krumholzibacteriota bacterium | reverse complement strand
GAGGTGTCTCCACATAAGGTCACCACTGGAGAGGGAGTATGCATAGATATATTTGTCTCTGGTCCCGAAAACAATGAGGTTCGATTCCTCGATACAGAGCGGGCTCGAAAGTATTCCACTTGCCGGTGTCACACACCAGGTGACCTTTCCCTTGTGGTCGAGCTTGACCAGCGTTCCTTCCGTGGTGGCGGCAATTATGTAATCAGGGCCGATTGAAGTATTCGCCCAGACCGCTGTGCCGATTTTCTCGGACCACCTGCGCGTTCCGTCCTTGAGCCGCAGGGAGATGACGCGGCCGTCCATCGTTGCCGCTATCACGAGATCGCCCCTGATCCGGGGGGAGCTGACGATCCTGGATTTTGCCCTGTGCACCCACATTTTCGTACCTGATTCGATATCCAGGCAGAAGATATCGCCCGAGTAGTTCGCTCCTATGACCTTTCCTTCAGAGCATGCGGGTGATGCTCCGATCCCGTCCCCGGAAGTGTACTTCCATTTAAGACTTCCGTCCTCGGCGAAGGCATAGAAATTACCGTCCCGGCATCCGAACATGACCAACCCCTCCTGGTGAACAGGCGAGGAAGTGACAGGTCCGTCGAATCCCTTCCTCCATGCCTCGGTCAGGGTAATCGTTCTCTTGCGATCAACCTTGACAGGTTCAACGGTTTCCGTTTCGCCGGTTTGAGATTCCACGGCTGGTTCCTCATCCGGATTTGCCTCCTGTGCCGACAGGAGAATCGGTTGATCAACGGTTTCCTGCAGGGACGCCCCTTCCTTTCCTCCGAAGGGGCCAAAGGTCAAAACGATTGCGATGAGCGCGGTTGCCGCCCCCACGGCGATGGGAATGGAGAGTCTTCGCTTCCGTAACCCCGGCCTGGTCACATGCCCTTTTTCAGCTCCGTGCAACGATATCAAGTGGAAACCGGCAAATGTCCGGTCCGTATCGATAATAACGCCGCTTTCTAATGGGGTCTCGAACGCAGGAAAGAACATGCTGTTTCTTAGTTTTTCCGCGTACCTTTCGGCGAACTGCCTCGATGGAGTCAGTGCAAGTCTGCGGTCGCCCCGCGGGAGGTCGAATCGATGCAGGGCAAAATGGTCCTCGATGCTTCTTTCGAACAGTTCCCCCTGCCCATCGACATCGCGGAGTGGTACGTTACTAATTCCCGGTATGGACTCGAGCCCGGCGAGACTGTTTGAGTCTGCGTTCCAGCATACCGGTTCGGTTCCCCTGTTTCGGAAGAGATATACTTCATCGTCCCGGCGGATCATGATAACAATGATGGAATCGGACAGCACGGCATCTCCCGAAAACTGCTCTCCTATCATTTCCTTGAGGAATCGCACGATCTCCTTGAAAAATTGTACCGGATGCCCGAGCCTTGAAGCTGAGATTGCCTTGCGGTACAGGGCGCGAAGAATATTCTCCTGATCCCGTTTTCCAGGAGAGAACAGGACAAAGAATTCCTCTCCGCTCGCCTTTCGAGGAGTTTCGTGGTACACGAGGCTTCTCTTGTCATCAACGGAGCTGCAGCATACAAACGCGATTTTTCTCATGGCAACCACCTCTGGGTTGTGAGGATAGCCGCCAACTGGTAAAAAATCAACAACAATTGAAGGGTGGTGAGTCGGTAACGAACGTCAGTTCGCCTTCGCGAAGATTCCCTTCACGGCCGAGAAGAGCTTGTCGATGGGACCTTCCTTGACATCGTCGCCCCCGTTCATCTTGGACATGAATTTCCTGGCGACCGCGTTATCGCGATCCCATTTCAGGGCTTCGTTGAAGTGCTTGACCGCGAGGCTCTTGAGTCCTGCCTTGAAATAGACCATCCCGAGATTCGCATGGTATTCGGGGTTGTAGAATTCTATCTGTATCGCTTTCTTGCATGCGTCTCTTGCCTCGTGAAGCTTTGTGTTCATCATGGCGAGACAGAATCCATACCAGCTGTTATACGAAGGATCATCCGGATCGTACTTGATCGCCGAGCCGAGGAGCAGGACAGCCTTGTCGAACTGGCCGTACTTGATCGCTTCCCTGGCCTGGGTGAAGGCAAGCTGAGCCGACCTCTTGTCCTTTTCCTGGATGGCGACCGATCCCCTTGAACGCATCTTCTTCCTTCTCAGGGATTCGTCGTATTCAACCCGTTTCTGGGGATTGCTCAGGATGCTGAATGCCTCGTTTATCAGCTTGAAGTTATCGCGATTCTCCGGCGTATCACCGGCGACATCTGGGTGGTACAGTTTTGCGAGTCTGAAATAGTTGCTCTTGACCTCTTCCACCGATGAGGTTGGCCATACTTCCAGTATTGAATAATAATCCGCCTTCACGAGTTCTAATCCTCCTCCAGAACCGGCTGCAACTCCCGAAGAAGATTCTGGGCAAGAACGTTGTTCGGATCGAGATCCAGCACCTTCGTACAATGCCTGCTGGATCCCTCGCAATCCCCCTTCTCGTAAAGGGTGAGCGCTATGTTCAGTCTCGCCTTGATGTAATCGGGATGGATCTTGAGGGACTTCTCGAACTCGATAATCGCGTCATCCATCATGCCTTTATTGGCATATGCAATCCCGAGCATATTGTGCAGGTCGGGGTAATTCGGGTTCATCGATAGGGACTTCTTCAGTTCCGCTATTGCAACGTCATGTTCCCCTCTCTGGATCGCCTCCAGTGCAATCTGCTTGCAGACCTGTGACGAGGAGGGTTTTTCCTCGAGCAGCTTGAGAAAGATACCCTCCCGTTCATCGTACGAGGATCCCATCCGTATCTGTTCCATCAGTGTTTTCACCTGTTCAATATAAAACGTCGGCGAGCAGGAAAGACTGGTTTCCAGCTCTTCCATTGCTCTCTGGTATCGACCATCGACATGATAGATTCTTGCGAGAAGTATCCTGGCCTTGAAGTAGTTGGGATTGATGGCCAGTGCACGCTGCAGGTAATCTCTCGATTCGTCGTTTCTCAGAAGCTTATCGTACAGATGTCCGAGGCTGAACAGGATGTCGGCGAAACGGGGTTCCAGCTCGATCGCTTTCTCGAGCTGCCGGGCCGATTCCTCAAAATTGTCTTCTTTGAATAATTTCTTGGCATACATGATATAGGATTCGACCATGTACATGCGGATCATGGCCTGATCATGCTTGCTCTTTCCATCGATTCCCCGGGAGATATACAATTCGAATTCCCCGGATGCCCTCTTGTAATCGCCCTTATTGAAGTATCCAAGGGCCTTCTTCAAGTTACTCTTTGGAAGAAACCGGAAGACTCGTTCGATAAACATCGTTTATACCTTTCATATCGGTATATCTGGAAAACGACTTTCAAGGACATCCCGCCGGTGCACTTGCAATTCACAGGCCAAAAAGGGTTTTATCGTTCAGGGAGAAGAGTTTATGTGAATTCGGGGAGAGGTTCCGGTAAATCACTTGACCATGCTTGCAGTTTTGGAAATGACGTGGGCTTCCAGCAGACCGCTGCTTCTGGTGACATTACAGTAGTCCCTGGAGGAATACGTCGGCCTGGCAGTGGCAGTTACACGAAGCTTGCATTTTGCAAGCCCGGCGGCCCTGTCGCACGTGATCTCGAGTCTCCTCCTGTAATTGTTTGCGGGAAGCAGGTAATCGTCAATTAGAACCAGCCTTTCCGTTCCCCTTTCATCCTCGAGAATCATGGTGATGGTTGAATGCTCCGCAAGAAGAAAATTCACGTCCAAACGGCAGGTCCCTTTCTCCAGGTCGAAGACGAGATTATCAGCGGAGAAACGGTACAGGTCCGTTCCGATCCAGAAGTAGCTGGCACCCGAGCGCTCGGAGATGAATACCTGCCCGAAGCGCCGGTAGATGCTGATTCCCCGCGGTTCATCAAACTGTCCGGGCCCGTTTCCCTCTTCACCTATAGCGACGATATAGTTAAGATGCCTGTCGAACTTGTGTATAACACCCCGGGGAGTATCGGTGACATAGACGTTCCCGTAATAATCGATCGCAATATGGTTGAAACAACCGTTTCCGGCGGTCTCCCTGTACCTGAATATCCTGATTCCCTCGCCGTCCGGGGATATTTTCCACAACCGCTGTCCGAGGCTGTCAACCACGGCCAGGAAGTAATCGGAGTAGTACAACCATTCATCGTTGTCGGTAACGGCTGCAATGCTGTAAGGACCTTTCAGCTTGGCGCCGCCTAACTCAGGGTTAATAACTCCGAGTAATCCCCCTTCCGGATCGAAACGGGTAATGCGGTCGTTGGCCGTATCGGCCACGTACAGGACCCCGCCGCTGAAGCTCGTTCCTGAAGGCGAACGGAGCCGGTCGTTCACGGGACCGCGGAACTCACGTACCGGTATCAGGCCGTCATTCTCGTACCTCAGATGGACGATGCGGTCGTTCCCCGTGTCGGCAACGTAGATGTTACCCAACCTCTCACCCGTGATCGACTGCGGGTGGTTGAACTTAAACATTTCCGAACCGTAAGAGCCGAGGATTCCTATTGAAGTGATGCTCTTGTTGAATATGACAGTGTTTCTTCCACTGTTGAGCCCGATAACGGTCAGCTCGTCATCGTCCTTCGTCGTTTCCGGGTCGTCCTCGCATGCCATCTTGACGCAGAACAGACCCTGGGGATCATCGAATGTTTCCCGGTAGCCCGAAAAAATGTCGAGGTGAAACTGGGTCACCCTGTTCAGGCCGAGACAGTGGTTCCAGGGGGGCTTGACAAGCACCGTTCCCGTGCCTCCGCCGATGGACAGAGGCAAAACTATGAGCGAAACGAGAAAGAGAGGGATAAGATCTCGCACCTTCATTGCATCACCGTGGAATTGATGTATAATATCCTGTATGCTGTAACCGCGTCGAGGACCCGTTTCACGTAGTGCCTCGTTTCCCTCACGCCGATCATCTCGATCGCCGCGACGGGGTCTTCGAGCGGCCGGAACTGTTTTCTCCATCGCGACATTCTCGACGCCCCGGCGTTGTACGCTGCAAGAGCATCGGCGATAGAGCCGTCGAACCTGTCCATGAGATAGTGCAGATACCAGCATCCCATCGTTATATTGATCTCTGGATCGAATAGGTCTGCATCCTCGATGGCGCCGATTTCCGTTTTCAAAGCCGCCCATTTACCCGTGGTAGGCATAAGCTGCATCAATCCCAGTGCACCGGATCTTGATACCGCCTCCGGATCGAACCTGCTCTCCTCTCGGATGACAGCGAGGACGAGTTCCGCATCGAGGCCCGATCCGCATGCATGTTCCGTGATCATCGTCGTGAAGGCCACCGGGTACTTCAAACATGAATTTACATGCGGCATCGAATGCGCAAGCGCCGGAATGTTCAGATATGATAATCCGAGTTCGATAAGCCCGGTCGAACGGGCCGATACGTAAAGCTTTTCGAGGACCGGCCCGTCAGACCGAAATATCCGGGCCAGGGATCTGCCGCATTCTCCTGCCTCCGTCAGGAATCCCTTCTTTAGAAAATACTCGTACGCCTCGTACCCCGGATGTGAATCCGCGGCATGGTTGTTACTCAAGGTGCGGCAGAGGATCGTCCCGAAACTTGCCCGTTCCAGTGATTCCATTTCGAGAAGCCGGTTCTTTCCGGCTTTGTATGTCCCATCTTGCGAAAGGATGTATGGGTACCGTTCATCGGCCAGAACTGCTGTGTAGAATGAATACGGATAACGCGTTTCCAGGCGTTCACGCCAGTGTTTGATATCATCGCCGCTTCCGGCGGTATCTATAAGCCAGTACAGGACCGCCGCCTCGATCCTGTACGATGCACGGGGCAGAATCTGCTTCAGAATTCGGTTTGCCTTTTCCCTCTCCCCTGTCCTGGAACGTAGAACCGCCTCGCTCACCGCCGCCTCCAGTGCCAGATCGCCGTTTTTGCCCCTGTCTCTGAGGTTCTCCCATATGGCAAGTGCTTCCCGGTAACGTTTCCGCGATACCTCGATTCTTGCCGCAAGGTCGAGGGCCGCCGTGCTTTTCGGGTCGTCGGGGTAATACATTCCAAAGATCCTGTACGATTCGGCCGCACGTCCGTATCGTTTCATTTCGTATTGAATCGATGCCGCTCGATACAGGGCTTCCCTCTTGAGGTATACCGATGCCTCCGACCTGAACAGCCGCTGGAACACCTTGAGCGCTTTAACCAGATCCTCTCCGCGCAGATACAGAAGCCCCTTCAGGTACTCCGCCTCATGCCTTTTTGGAAACCTTCTGATTATCTGTTTTATGAACCGGTTAACGGAATTACCTGGAGTAGTTTCTAGAACCTTCAGTCCCAGACGGAACAGCTCATCACAATCGAAAACGGAAAGATGGGGCCGGATGCCGTCGATTATCCTCGCGATTGTCTGCGCATCCTCATTTCCAGGGCCGGCTTTCAATCCGGAAAGCAGGTGAATGGCCGCTTCCCTGTTCCGTCCCTCTTCGATGAGTTTCTTCGAGAGTAGAAGGCGCATGCCCGCTGAGAGTGGCGACAGTGAATATATGTTGTTTTTCTCGATAAATTCTTCATTTCCGGAGAGCAGGGCCGCCTCGGCGAGAATATCGTTCGATGATCGTATCAACGGGAAGTCCTGCATGGCAGATGACGATCTTACATGCACGGCGAGCCGGACCGCGTCCGAGAGTGCTGCCTCGCCAGCGCTGTCCGCAAGATGAGCCCGTGCCCTGTAGTAGAGTCTGTATCCTTCAAGCCATGGATTATCGATGGTTGTATCAAGCATGGAGGCCGCTTCTTCGTGGCAGCCGCGCCGTAACGCCACCAGACCTTGCCTGAAACCGTCTTTTCCATCCGTGAGCAGGCCAGCCGCCAGCTCCATTCTTCCCGCCATCGTCTCGAGGGCGGCGCGATCGAAAGATCCGATTACGCGATTATTTTCAGCTGCCAGTGCATATTCGCCTCGCCACAGATCGCGGTTTTCTTGAAGACCCGGTGCCGGGCACGATGACGGGAACACTATGAAAACGAGTAAGATACAGGAATGTATAGCTCTGATGATCATCGGTAACACCGACCGCATCCGTTTTTAAGATGTTTGGTTTATTGCGGAATGGCAAGTTGAATGCCAGCGTGAACTCTCTTTTTTCCCTGCTCGGCGGCTATTCCCATTCTATCGTGCTCGGCGGCTTGGAACTGATGTCGTAAACGACCCTGTTAACGCCATCGACCTTGTTGATGATACGCGTGGAGACGTCCTGCAGAAAATCGTATGGGAGTTTCGCCCAATCGGCCGTCATCCCATCCGTGCATGTAACGGCACGCAGTGCAACGGCGTTCTGGTACGTCCTCTCGTCACCCATGACGCCGACGCTTTTTACCGGCAGTAGAACCGCGAAAGCCTGCCAGACGGAATCATACAGATCCGCCTTCCGCAGGGCATCGATGAAGATCCTGTCGACGGAACGGAGAAGATCGAGCGCCTCCCGCGTTACGATTCCCGGAACCCTGACGGACAGGCCCGGGCCGGGAAACGGGTGCCTGCCGATAAAGCGGTCGGAAAGCCCAATGAACCTTCCAACCTCCCTGACCTCATCCTTGAAGAGAAGCGACAGGGGCTCGATCAGCTCGAAAACCAGATTTTCCGGGAGTCCTCCCACATTGTGATGCGACTTTATCATAGACGACGGGCCGCCGGTCGATCGGCTCTCGATAACATCAGGATAGAGGGTTCCCTGTGCAAGAAACTGAAATGGTCCGTGTTTCCTGCTCTGCTCCTCGAAGACGTCTATGAAGCATTTTCCCACGATCTTCCGTTTCTTCTCGGCGTCAAGAACGCCGTCAAGGCGTTTCAGGAACTGCTCCGAGGCATCCACGAACACGAGTTCAGAGGTGAGGAAGCCGGAAAGCATTTCTCTGACCTCCCCAGCTTCACCGGCCCTTAGAAGCCCGTTATCGACGAAAACGGGAACAAGCTGTGCGCCTATCGCGCTGTCGACGAGAAACGCCATGACGGAACTGTCAACACCGCCGCTTACTGCGCAGAGCACTCGGGAATCGCCGACCCTGTTTCTGATTTTTTCGACCTCGAAATCGACGAAGGACATGGAACTCCACGATGGTTTGCAGCGGCAGATGCCGAAGATGAAATTCCTCATTATTGCCGTTCCGCGTTCCGTATGATAGACCTCCGGGTGGAACTGGAGTCCGAATATCCTCGCAGAACGGTCCGCTATCGCGGCGTAGGGACACCCTTCCGATGAAGCTA
>DAOVFR010000313.1 GCA_030672805.1 Candidatus Krumholzibacteriota bacterium | reverse complement strand
GATGAGTAACCTTTCCCAGGGGCCGCTGTCAGAATGTCACGCCGACCGACCAGCGATGAACACGACCGAGGTCCCGCGACTGCGGAATACTGGCCCAGTCGATGCGAACTTTCTTGTTGAATACAAAACCCAGGCCATATGTTGGATCTTTAATATTCCCGTCTCTGTCGTGAATGTAGCCGGCCCTGACAGCGATAAGATTGATGTAGAGGAATTCCCCTCCGACGTGGTACGTATTCGACCTGTCGAACTCGACGAGGGGTCTGTTGACCTCGGAAGCGATCATGAAACTGGCCTCGGGGCTGGATACGGGGACGTACGAGAAACCCACTCGCAGATTCCGGGGGAGCGATGCGGCCTGATCCGCGTTGATGAACGTGACCGATGGTCCCAGGTTCGATACGCACGCCCCGATATTCAACCGGGAGATCCTGTATCCGAGCAGGTTGAATTCCGGCACCTTCCATAATCCGCCTATATCCACGGCGACCGAATGCCCCTTGCCAGCCTGGCCCTCGATGGCGGCCCATTCAGGGGCAAGACTGATGTAAACAAATTTGAGGTTCATGCCGATCCCGATGGAATCCATGATCTTGACCGCGCCGCTGACCGTCGGGCAGACCTCCCAGGCGGAAGCGGTCCCGATCGGGTCCGGTGTGAGCCTTGTCACCTCGTAATCACCGTACGTCAGGTATACTATCGCCGCACCGACCGTGCCGATCCCCTCGACTTTGAACGCAGCGCCGACGTACTCGTAAAAAACGTCCGAAGCCAGATCTGGCACGAGCTGTGTATGCATCAGATCGACTACGATGTTATCTATAAAGGCCATGCCGGCGGGGTTCCACCATATGCCCGTAGCATCCTCCGACATGGAAACGTACGTCTGCCCCATCCCGTTCGCCCGCGCGCTCGGAGGGATGATCAGGCAATCCGCACCGGCCTCCCCCTGAGCCATGACCGCTCCGCTTGCAATGATCGTGATCAATAGTCCCAATGACGCTTTCTTCAGCATTCCAACCATATTTCGATCCTCCGTTGCTCCGTGTTCGTAAGATAATAATTCAAGTATCAACGGGTCAAGCAGTTTAGAAGATAACCACGGCCGTTATCCTTCCGCCTAAACTCCCCGGTTCCGTTGTAGTTATCGAAGCAATACCACCTTTCCTTTAATGCTCTCCTCGCGGTGGAACGATCCGGTGAACTTGACGTGGAGAACGTAGAGGTACGTTCCGTTGGCGGGACGGTCTCCGGCCCGATCCCTTCCATCCCAGAAAATGGTGTTGAATCCCTCCTTGCATGATGCCTCCTCTTTCCAGATCTCGATCCCGGAGATATTGTATACGCGTAACGCGACATCGGCCCTGCTGCTCAATTGAAAGATGAAGTTGGTGCCGGCGGAGAACGGGTTCGGGAAATTGAACACGTCACTGACCGTGTAGAGCATCTCCTCGACGAGCTCGAACTCGAGCGTGTCGGTGGCCGAAGCGCCGAGGTTATCGAAGGCTCGAAGAATCACACTGTGCGGACCGGGGCTGAATCCCGAGGGGAGCGGGTACACGAAGCTTCCCGATGTCGAGGAACCGTGATCGTAATGGAAGTAGTCGGTGACGAAGATTGGAAAACCACTGCCGTCAAACTCGAGAAATATTGAGCTCTGCGGATCGCCCTCGAGGATCGCGATGCCGTCCGGATCGGAGATCTCCGCAATCAGTCTCGCTCCCGGCTTTACCTTCGTGGCCTGGCCGGAGAAGTACATCCTTACACTCGGCGCCTCGCCGTTGACCACGGTCGATTCGGGCGGCGCCGGCAGGATGAGAAGTGAATCGCTGACCCCAACCCCGTCCACTCCGGATGAGCTGACATAACTGCGAATTCTTCCCGACGGACCCGTCCTGCAGCTCCGCGGGATCACGAAGTCCGCGCTGAACCTGCCGCCGTTCACGTCGACGGTACCCCTGAACAGGGCACGGCCGGGAAGACTGTACTTCAGGACGTTGTTGGTCCGTGGATAGTTGACCGACTCGACG
>DAOVFR010000106.1 GCA_030672805.1 Candidatus Krumholzibacteriota bacterium | reverse complement strand
GTTCCTGGAACGCCCTCTCTGCCACATGCTTGTTCTGATCTTCTCGTGCAGTTACCACCTCTCCGACGTGCTGGTGAGAAACCCCGGGTATCTCTCGTGGCTGATCGAACAGAACACCCTGGAACAGCACAAGCCTTACAGCGAATACCGGGCCGAGCTCATCATCCAGAATACCACTTTCCACGACAGGCATCGTCGGCTGAACAGCATCAAGCGCTACCGCCGCCGCGAAATGCTGCGGATCGGCGCGCGGGACCTTCTGGGCCTGGCGCCCGTCGAGGAGATCACCGCCGAGCTCACGTTCCTTGCCGATGCCGTCATCGAGACGGTCGCATCGCTCTCGTTCGAGGAGGAAATGGAAGCGGCCGGCCGGACCGGAGAGCGTTGGGACACCGGCGGGCGGCGTCCTTTCCACCGCTTCGCCGTTTGCTCGCTCGGAAAACTGGGCGGGACCGAACTCAACTACTCTTCCGATATCGATCTGCTGTACATATGCGAGACGGAAGGTGGGGATGAATCGGCCTTCTACACCTCCCTCTCGCAACGCATCACGAACCTTCTCGCCGAGCCGACCGGGGAAGGAACACTCTACAGGGTAGATCTCAGGCTCAGGCCCGACGGCGAGAGCGGGCCGCTCGTCTCCACGCTTCAGGATCACATGAACTACCTCATGCGCCGCGCCCATCCCTGGGAAAGACAGGCGCTTCTCAAGGCCAGGCATTCGGCTGGAAACAGGTCCGTATCGGAACGTTTCAAGGAGAACTGCGACCGCGTTATCTACAGCTCGATCAGCAGCGGCGATCCCCTGGAAGAAATTCTTTTGATGAGGGAGCGGGCTGTCATGAACCTCCCTCCCGGCGAGAGGGAACGGAACATCAAGCTCATGTCGGGTGGAATAAGGGACATCGAGTTCATTGCGCAGGCACTCCAGCTCGTGCACGGGCAATCACGCCCCGAGACCAGGTCGAGAAACACGATGGAGGCGCTCGAGCGCCTCCACCATTACGGAATCGTGAGCGATGACGTGCTCGAAAGCCTGTGCGGCAGTTACCGTCTGTTCCGCACGATCGAGCACCGTCTGCAGATGCTGCGGGACGCGCATACGCACACGCTCCCCGACAGCGGCGCGGAACTGCAAAAACTCGCGGAGCGAACCGCCAACAGCGCGCTGGAACACATTACGAGCGTGACATTCCCCGCGGAGGTCGGCAAGGCGGTCCGGTCCGTGCAGCAGCTGTTCCATTCCTTCTTCCGCGAGCGCAGCGCCGGCGAAGTTCCGCTGCTTCTCTCACTCCCACCTGGGGAAAAGGAAGTTAATACGATCCTTTCACGGTACGGGATCGGGGAGGGCAAGCAGGCGCATCGCTTCCTCTGGTCCCTCGCCTATGGGGATTTTCCCCGCCTCGAGGGGCCGGAAACGCTTCAGGCCGCGGTTAAGAGCCTTCCCGTAATTCTCGATGCGGTGTCGAAAACGCCCGCCCCGGCGCTTACATTGAAGAACCTCACCGGCATCGTCAAGGCGACAGGCGCCGTTCGGTCAACGATGGAGCTCCTCTCCGCCGGCGGCGATTTCCTGCGTCTCTTCCTGAATGTATCGGCACATTCAACAATGCTATCCGCGATACTCAGGCGGAGGATCGAGATCCTGGACGTACTCGCCGAGGGCCTGCGCCCGGGCAGTCTCGTGGAACGAATGGAAGCGGTCCAGGCGATCCGCGGCGGCGCCCCCGTTCAGGCGCCGTTGGGAGAATCCGCCGGCGCTGACGGGGAGCTCTCACTGCGAGAGATCACGAGGTGGTACGAGGAGATCCTTCTCTCCATCCACTGCAGCCATCCTATCCCTGAAAACGGTCCCGAAACGCTCGGCCCCCTCTACTCGGATGCCCTGGAACAGGTCCTGCGTGCGCTCTTCGAACTGAACGGCGGACACGAGACCGGGGCGGCCATCTTCACTCTCGGAAGCCTCGGCGGCAGGCAGTGCAGGTTCGGCAGCGACATCGACCTCATCGCGGTCGTTCCGGATGACGGTTCCAGGCAGGATGCGGCGCACGTACTTCAGCGAATGGCCGAGGACACCAGGACCGTGCATCTCGCACCGGTGGATATGCGCCTCCGCGGTGAGGGCAGCGGCTCGCCGCTCGTCCAGCCCATTGCATACTACGAGAAGTATCTCGATGAAAGAGCGGACCTGTGGGAACACCTTGCACTTTCAAAGCACCGGTTCCTGTGCGGGGACAAGGATACCGGGAACATGTTCCGCACGCTCGTCTCGAAAGCCATGGGCCGCATCGAGCGGGGGACGGGGCTGGCATCCGGTCTGAAGAAGGCCCGCGGGAAACTCGAATCGCTCTCGAAGGGACCGTGGGACGTCAAGCATGCCCCCGGGGGCCTGTACGACATCGGTTTCATCACCGGTTCCGCGGCGATCACACTTCCCGGCGCCTCCGTACGTTCCCTGCCCCTTCAGGAGCTGCTCCCGGTCCTCGAGGACAACGGGCTCATCGATCACGACGATATTTCTACACTCACACGGGCTGCCGGTCTGTACTACCTCGTCAAACATGCGGCGGCGCTCCACGGCATATCCTACCCGCCCCTGCCGGAACGGGAAGCGTTCATCGGTTCATACCTGCACAATCTTTTAGGGATCGAGCCGTGTGCCGAAGCTGTATTTACCGAATACCTCGGGGAACGGAGACGCGGCGTCAGACGGGTCTTCGAACGATACATCGAACGCCTCGGGGCATTCTCAGGGTAGGGCGCACGATCCCGTCAGGCTGCCGGGGATCACCCGGGGCCGCCGCTCAGGAACCGTCCTCGAGTTCGGCCATGAGGCGCTGGCGGATCCTTCGCATGGTTGAGAGGCTGCCGATCTTCTTCCGGTCGAGTGTCTTCACGTAGAATGAATCTTCAACGACACCGCCGCGCGTTGTGATCTGGGCGCTCTGGATGTCGAGACCTTCTTCGCTCAGCACGTGCGTAACCCGGTAGAGAAGACCGGGGCGGTCCTGTGCCGTGATGTCGATGATCGTGCTCTCGCGGGAAAGCTCGTTCTCGAACTCGACGCTGCACGGTACCGGGATCCGCGCTTCCATGCGCCGCTTCCACCGCTCGACGTGCAAGCGGCACTCTTTTTCGAGGTCGGTTTTGTCGCCCAGCACCGAATTGAGACTCTTTTTCAGCCTGTGCCGGTCCTCGGATGAAAGGGACAGGTTCCCACCGATACCCTCGATATGAAAGAGGTCTATTACAACGCCATCATTTCTGGTGAAGGCGTACGCATCAAGGATATTGAGATCGTTAATCGTTATTACGCCGCAGATCTGCGAGAGTCTGAACGGCCTGTCATGCGTACAGACGGTAAGTTCCAGCGAATGTTTAAGCTTCCTGATCCTGTGAACTGCGAGCTTCACATCAAGTTCTTCGATCATCGCCACATGTGATCTCGCCTGGACGGGCGACATGATCATTGCGTAACGGTCGGGAAGCCCGTCGAGGTGCTTTTCCATTTTTGTCCGCGTGTCGCCGTCTTCACAGCTGGTGAGTATCCTTCCCTTCCGCCTGGCAAGAACGTTTCCGTAAGCGGTTTTGAGCTCCGTCTTCTCGGCCAGCACTCTGCTCGCCTTGAAGTAGAGATCCTCGAGGAGCTTCTCCTTCCAGCCGGTCCAGATGCCCGTGCCGGTCGCCCGGAGATCCGTGTATGTGATAATATAGAGGAGCTTGAGATTCAGGTGGTTTTCGATCGCCTTGATGAAGAGAAGACTCGTATCCCGGTCCTCCATGTCGCGCCGCTGGCTGAAATGCGTCAACAGCAGGTGGTTACGTATCAGGAAGCAGATCAGCCTGCGGCTCCGCTCGGAGATCGGGAACCGCTTGAGTATCCTATCCGCCATCTTCGCGCCCGCCAGCGCGTGTCCGCCCGATCTGACCTTGCCGATGTCATGAAGCAGTGTGGCCAGGTAGAGCTCCGTTTTCTCGGCCACCTCGCTGAATATCCTCGGCAGGAGACCGCTTTCCTTCTCACCGAGTTCCTCGAGATAGGCGATCGCTTGAAGGCTGTGCTCGTCGGTGGTGTACTGGTGGTAGAGATCGTACCGTTTAAGGCACGTGAGCTTCTCGAATGTCGGGAAGATGCGCTTGAGGACACCCAGTTCATGCATGCTCCTGATAACGGGCGCTTTTTTGCCCGGTATCGTGAGCAGCTCGATGAACGAGGTTCTCATCTTTCTCACCATCGCGGCACCCGGCTCCCCGGCCTTGAACCCGGTGCGGATCCGCCGCTCGAGATGGGGCGAGAATCGCTTGCCGGTCCGCATCTGCTCCTTGAAGACAAAGAGTGGATCGGCCTTCAGTTTTTCCTTCTTGAGCCGAAGGTCGAGCTGGTCGAGACCCTTCGTGCCGACCCTCCGGTACAGGGCGCCGTCGATGATACGAAGGTTTCCCTTTCCACGTATCTCATCGAGAATCCGCTCCAGCACCCTGTAGATCGCCCTCGTGTTCGAGTAATAATCGCGCATGAACCGCTCGACGGCGAGGAACCCGCTGCGGTTCCTGTAGCCGAGCCCGTTTGCGACGAGGCGCTGTATCTCGACCGTGAGAACGGTGGAGCTGCTCCTGGAAAGGAAGTTCACCTCGTTCCTCGTGCGAACGAGGAAATCGAACGCAGCCTGGATGTCGCGGATCTCCGCCTTGTCGATGATGGCGAGGCGGTAGAGACCCCTGAACGTCCCCTCCCACGGAAGGACCATTCCGACCCATCGAATCGTCTGGTAATCACGCAAGCCCCCCGGGCTTTCCTTGATGTTCGGCTCGATCAGGTGGTAGCTGTTGCCGAATTTACTCCAGCGCTTTCTGGCCTCATCGAGCTTTGCGCTGAGCAGCTCGCCGCTCTCGCGCCCGCGGATCTCCGCCTTGAGTCCGGCGAGTTGGCGTTTGAGGTCATCGTCACCACAGATCCATCGCCCGTCGAGAAGTGCGGTTTTGAGATCGAGATCCTTTCGGAGGGCCCTGCGCAGCTCGGACATGGTCCTGACGGAATGCCCGAGATGGAGTCCCGCATCCCACATCATCCGCACGAGGTAGCCGGCGAAAACACTCGCCTCGCGCCCTTCCTTCTTGCCCCAAAGGAAGAGCAGGTCGACATCACTCTGCGGGGAAAGCTCCCTGCGCCCGAAACCGCCAAGCGCGACGATCGCGGGAACCCTTCTCACCTTCCCTCCCATCCACTCGAGGAGCGAACCGTAGAGATGCTCCACGATGATCTCCACTCCCGACGAGCAGGAACGGGCCGTCTCGAGGCCGGACGCACCGGCACGGTGCTGCTTCGCGAGCTTCCCGAGAAAGTCCCTGTACACCTCGCGGACACGGCCGGCAAAGAAGGTCATCTCTTCCCTGCCGCGTCCCTTCGGAAGACCTGGAAGCTCCTTCTTTTTCAAGGTTATCATCGCCATGATTCGTTCCGTACCGGGTCGTCCGAAAAGACCGAACCATACTATACGTCGAAGTAGAGACAGAATTCGTACGGGTGGGGCCGGCTGCGAACCGGATTAACCTCGTTCTCCCGCTTGTATTCGATCCAGGTCTTCACAACGTCCCGCGTGAAGACATCCCCCCTGAGAAGGAACTCATGGTCCTGTTCGAGCGCCGCGAGCGCCGACGCGAGGTCGGGCGGCGTCTTCTTCACGTTGACGAGCTCATCGGGCGGCATGTCATAGATGTTCTTGTCGAGCGGCTCGCCCGGGTGAATCCGGTTATCGATCCCGTCGAGACCCGCCATCAACACCGCCGCAAGCGTCAGGTAGGAATTGCCGGTCGCATCGGGGCACCTGAACTCGATCCGTTTCGTCTCAGGTTTCTCGGAGTAGACCGGAATCCTGATCGCCGCGCTCCTGTTCCGCTGTGAGTAGGCAAGGTTTACCGGCGCCTCGAAGCCGGGAACGAGACGCTTGAAGGAGTTCGTCGTTGCGTTCGTCAACGCGAGCAGGGCGGGAGCGTGAGCGAGCAGCCCGCCGATGAAGTACAGCCCCATCTCGCTCAGGCCCGCGTATTCAGGCCCGTTGCAAAGGTTTGTCTCTCCCTTCCAGAGCGAGATATTAACATGCATGCCCGAACCGTTATCACCGTAGATCGGTTTCGGCATGAAAGTGGCCGTCTTTCCGTTCGCAACCGCTGTATTCTTTACAACGTACTTGAAGATGGCGAGCGAGTCGCCCATCCGTACGAGCGTATCGTAGCGGAGGTCGATCTCACCCTGGCCGGCGGTTGCGACCTCGTGGTGCTGAACCTCGGGCGAGAGACCGCACTCGATAAGCCTCTTGACGATCTCGCTCCTCAGATCCTGGAGGGAATCGGTGGGCGGGACGGGGAAGTAGCCTTCCTTGAACCTCGCCTTGTAACCGAGATTCGGACTTTCCTCGCGGGCCGTATTCCATGCCCCTTCCCCTGAATCGACCATGTAGAAACCACTGAACTCGTTCTGTGCGTAACGGACATCGTCGAAGATAAAGAACTCCGCCTCCGGACCGAAATAGGCGCGATCGGCGATCCCGGTTCCGGCGAGATACTGCTCCGCCTTGCGAGCTATGAACCGGGGGTCGCGCAGGTACGGTTCTCTCGTTATCGGATCGTGAATGTTGCCGATCAGGCTGAGCGTTGGATGCTTGTAGAATGGATCCATGAAGGCTGTGTCAGGATCCGGAATGACGAGCATATCACTCTCGTTGATGTTCTTCCATCCCCTGATGCTCGAACCATCGAAACCAATACCACTGACAAGGGTATCCTCCGAGAATCTGCCGATGGGAATCGAGAAATGCTGCCACATTCCCGGAAAGTCCATGAACTTGATGTCTACAAACTCCGCCCCGCTCGAACGGGCAAGCTCTACAACCTCTGCTGATGTTCTTCCCATCGGGTCCGCCTTTCCGTGAATATCATCCGCTGCCCTTCTATAACATACATCTCTATAAGCAGTCCGGCATGCGCGTCAACACATTAATAAAGGAGACAGCGACTTTTTTATCCGTCATGGCCGGCAAATAGAACAGCGACCTTTTTCCATGATTCGCAAGGTGCGGGTTATAACGGAATAAATGTCGCTGCTCCCTTTATCTTGACAAGCCGCGGACTAATTGAGATGATGCATGAAAGCGCAAAATTCCTTTACACACAACAGATTGCGGTGGTTCTCGCACACTTATGAACGCTGCATGTATCGAATACGGACCGGACGAGCTGAAGCTCCTCGACGAAACAATCGCCCGGCACATCCCATCCTGCGTAACCGTGCTCGACGACGGACTGCTCATCAATTTCGCGAACAGAGCATTCCTGAAATTCGTTTCGCTGAGCTGGCCGGAAGTGATTGGCGAGCACGTATCGATCGTACTTCCGTTCTCTCTTCTGCGCGCGGAGAAATTGCTTCTCTCGATAATCGAGACTCTCGAGATGGGAGGCTCGCGGACCCTGCGCGGCATCGGGTACTCGTTGCACGGGACGAGCCGGAGCGCCAATTTGTATCTCCGCGGTCTCCGCGGCGAGCGGAACCGCGTGATGATGATCATCGAGGACACAACGGAGACGAACAAGCTGAGACATCAGCTTGCCCATTCCCAGCGGATCAACTCGATCGGGGAACTTGCCGCCGGCGCAGCCCACGACTTCAACAACCTGATAGGAAGCATCATCGGTTATTCTTCCCTGCTCAGGAAAACGGCCGAGCGGGACAGCGACGAGCCGCGCGTCATCGATATGATCTCGAGCGCCGCGGAGAGCGCCGCGAATTTGAGCCGGCAACTTCTCGACATGAGCAGCAGCAGAGAGACACCGCTGAGGGTCATCTCCCCCGCGCAGGTGGTGAAGAACACCAAAGAGCTCCTGGTACGAACATTCGACCGTTCGATAACGATAGAGACAAGTATCTCCCCTCTCACGGCACGTGTCATGGGAAACGAGACGCAGCTCCGGCAGGCGCTTCTCAACATCTGTCTGAACGCACG
>DAOVFR010000117.1 GCA_030672805.1 Candidatus Krumholzibacteriota bacterium | reverse complement strand
TCGTCCTCTTCTCCGGCGGCAAGGCGGGGCGGGTCGTCGAATCCCCTGTGTATCACCCTCACCTCGGAAAAACAGGGCAGTTTTCGTCGGCGTCGGAACATGCGGTGATAAAGAAAGCGAACTGATCCCCCTTGATCCCGTCGGCCCTCGTGCTGACATGACGGGAGATATCGATCCCCGATTCCGCCATGACCTTCACGGCAAGGGGATTGAGCCCGTGGGCTTCGATTCCGGCAGACGAAGCCTCGACGATATCGCCGATCAGGTGATTGGCCCATCCTTCAACCATCTGCGATCTGCATGAATTGCCGGTGCACAGGAACAGCAGGCGGATCTTCTTTCGTCCCACGACTCACTCCTTTCCTTCATACTGAAGTTTCGGGATTATACCGGAACGCCGCAGGAGAGTCATCTTCATTTATGTTCGGCAATCATTCGAAATATCTATCCCCCCGCCGGAGGTAATTTTACAGGCCGGCGGAGAAATTAGAATTATCTACTCTTCAACTCTCGAATCTCTGCTCAATCCGGCCAGTATCTTCGCCCTCTCGACGAGCTGTATGAATTCAGCCCGGTACTGGAAATCGTCCCTTCCCTTCGAATGGCGGGCCATCTCGGCGACCATCTCGAGGCTGGCGCTTCCCCTGTGCTCCGATTCCCGGAGTATCATCCTGAACATCGCCACAGCGGCGGAAAAACGGAAATCGTCGCTTGTCGCTTCAAGATCGGCCGGGCAGGCGCGAAGCACCCTGCTTATCAGCCTTCTGCTGTGGCCGTCCGGCTCCTTGTACCGGATATTCACCGTAAGCAGTTCCCCCGACCTTCTCCCTTCCCTAGTGATCCTCTGCTCCTGGTATTTCAGCCGGGGGCCCTCAATCCCGGGGTCTTCCGAAGCGGGGACTATCTCATAGAGAGCCGTAACTGTGTGGCCCGCACCGATCTCGCCGGCATCTTTCCTGTCATCCTCGAAATCCTCTGTCTCGAGCATCCTGTTCTCGTAACCGATAAGCCTGTACGATTCGACCATCGCCGGATTGAACTCGACATGTATCTTGACATCCTTCGCTATCGTGTAGAGGGTGGCGGTCACGTCATCGACCAGTACCTTCTTCGCCTCCATTATATTGTCGATGTAAGCATGGTTGCCTTTCCCCTGTCAGCCAGTTGCTCGAGCCTGTGGTCCTTGTAGTTGCCCATCCCGAAACCGAGGACGGTAAGGAATATTCCGTCGTCCCTTTTCTTCTCTATGAACCTGACCAGCTCCGAAGTGCTCGATATACCTACGTTGAAGTCGCCGTCGGTAGCCAGGATCACCCTGTTATTCCCTCGTCTGATGAGACGATAAGAAATTCGATTTTTTTCTGTCAATCTGTCAACGACAAACGGGCTGATATAGTGCTTTTTACCCGAAACCGGCGCCGTGATTCATCGTCATCGGCGTGATTTTGGGTTCGTGGAAGTTCCCGGTGGGAACATCCGGTGCCTGCGCGTGCAAGCAGCCGCAGGATACATGGCCGATGGCCCGGTCCAGGTATACTTCGCCCGGCACCGGGGGAGAGAATCGCGCATGTCCGCCCGAAGATTGCGGGGGCCCCGTCGGTTATGATACGCGTGAGAAAAAAAGCCGTCATCTATCCAGGCACGGAGCCCTGGCAAGGTCGGTTTGCCTGCTTTTACAAGGAGGAATCCTCCGGCGGCCCGGTCCGGATATAATTCGCAAATCAAAAAAAGATATTGAAAAAAAACCTGGCTTCGGGTAAAAATATGCGAATTAAAGCGTTCAAGGTACAGTGGGGCAGTTTTTTCCCTGGCTCTCATGCCAGCAATCCAATTTAAGGAGGGATCATGCATCAAACCGAAACGGCAGCATTCCTTAATCAAAAAGGGGGCGTCGGTAAAACCACTTCCGTCGTAAACGTAGGCGCAGGACTTACGATCCTCGGAAAAAAAGTACTTATAGTCGATCTCGATACGCAGGGACACCTTACGAGTTTCCTCGGCATCGGACCGGAGGAGATAGACAGAGACATTTCCGGCATATTGCGCGGGGAGTACGATCCGGAACGGGCTGTTATGACAAAAGATCTCAGGGCGCGCATGTGCATCAACGGGGAGGAATCGCGGCTCTCCCTGTCCGTAATCCCCGCCACCGCAGAACTCGCCGAGACAGAGATAGCCCTATCGAACAGGGCCGACCGCGAGTTCATTCTTAAAAAAGCTTTCGCAAGGGTCGGCAGCGATTATGATTATGTACTTTTCGACTGTCCTCCAAGCCTGGGGCTTGTCACGAGCAACGCCCTTGCGGCGGTACAGAAGGTCTTTATCCCGGTCCAGACAGAGTACCTCGCACTCAGGAGCCTGGAAAATCTTATGAACAAGATCGAGTCCGTAATGTCCGGCCTCAATCTCGACCTGGTGATAGGCGGGTTGATCGCTACCCGTTATGACGGCCGAAAGGTTCTCAGCCGGAACATCGTGCAGACCTTGAAAGAGCGGTTCGGTGTACTACTTCTCGACACCGTAATCCGGGAAAATATCGTTCTGGCCGAGTCGCCCCAGTTCGGCCATGATATATTCAGCTACCGTCCGCGAAGCTACGGCGCCGAGGATTATTTGAATCTTTCGCTTGAGATCATGGGGAGGATCGCTGCCGCCAACGATCTCTTCTCGGTGGAGCGAGGGGTCATCAAGAACAACACTCCGAACTTTGCAGCGGTATAGGGAAGCTTTCAATGAAGATATCAGGCAGGCCGGAATCGCTCCCGGCCTGCTTTTCTTTTATGGCGCTGTGACCGAGGAAAAACAGGTGTGCTGACCAAAATTTGATAGATCGTAAAATGGTCTTGACTATTTTACGACATTGCCAATAATAGTAGAGTGTGAAGGCCAAGAAACGCATTTATGATACCCTGTTGGTTGACCATTTGGCGAACCACCGGCAGATGGCCCTTGTCAGCGGTCCACGCCAGGTCGGTAAGACCACCACGTGCCGGAATCATGCCGACACCTATGCCAACTGGGACAACGTCGACAACCGAGAAGAAATTTTGGCGGGCCCGGCGAACCTGGTCGAGCGGCTCAAACTGAATCGATTGTCGAAAACCACTCCGTCGGCTCTCTTCGACGAACTGCACAAGTATCCGCGCTGGAAGCAGTTTTTAAAGGGCTTTTTTGACACCTATGCCGATCAGGTCAGAATCATCGTCACGGGCAGTAGCCGCATGGATGTCTATCGCTGCGGCGGCGACAGCCTGATGGGCCGTTACTTTCTATACCGGATGCACCCGTTCTCCATTGCCGAGACACTTAACACGGATCTTCCCGACTCAAAGCGAATCGTCCGGCCGCCCAAGAAGGTCAAGGCGGCCGATTTCGACGCTCTCTGGCGTCACGGAGGATACCCGGAACCGTTTCTGAAGCGCGACGCGCGCTTCAGCCGTAGATGGCAGTCGCTGCGCCTCGAACAGCTGGTCCGGGAAGATATTCGCGACCTGACACAAATTCAGCAAATCGACCAACTGGAAACGCTGGTCAGGCTCTTGGCCAATCGGTCAGCCCACCAACTCATCTACGGCAATCTTGCGAATGACGTACGCGTGTCGGTCGACACCGTCCGTCGGTGGGTCGACATCCTGCGCAATATGCATCTCGGTTTTTTGATCAGGCCGTGGTTCAAGAACGTTTCCCGGTCGTTGCGGAAGGAACCCAAATGGTTCCTGAGAGACTGGGCTTCCATCAAGGATGCGGGGGATAAGGCTGAAACATTTGTAGGGTGCCACCTGCTCAAAGCGGTGGACGGTTGGAACGACATCGGCCTGGGCACGTTCGAGCTTGGTTACCTGCGCGACAAGGAAAAGCACGAGGTCGATTTTATAGTGGTTCGCGACGGTGACCCATGGTTCCTTGTCGAGGTCAAACATCGTGACGAATCACTCAGCGAAACCCTCAAGTACTACCAGGACCGGATCAAGGCACCGTTCGCTTTCCAGGCGGTCATCGATGCCGAGTACGTGGATGCGGATTGTTTTGCCAGACCACGAGGCCCAGTCGTGGTTCCCGCCAGGACACTCCTTTCACAGCTTCTATGAGCCACCGGTATCCGACGGTGTAGTGGTCCAGCGACTTCCTAACTGATTGTTATCGAGTGCAATCGACGGATGGGAAGCCAGTCATTTCAGATTGGAACTCCAAATGCTGTCAAAAGCCAGCCTCAATCCGTCATAATTCGGGAGGTTTATAACGTTAGAGTCTGTATCTAAGGATATGAAGCAGCTTACGCTAACCAGATCATTACAATTTGTTGGGCACAATCGGTTGCGCCGCGTTGTATATTGAATATTACTGGCAATTCCAAGGATTCGAATGAATACCGCTCAAATCGGGAGATAGGGAATATGAACAGACGCATCACCGCAATCTTCGCGGCACTGATTATCGTCTCGGGAATCGTCCTCGGTGCGATACTGAGCAACCAGAAGAAACCGGTCAGGAGACGTCAGCGGCCGCAGCAGCAGGAGCAGATAGGGACCATGACGGTGGAGACCGGGGATATCCGCACCACGGTGACGATCACCGGTCCCCTAACGGCCCTCGATCGTGTGGACGTGTACGCGGAGGTGTCCGGGGTTCTTCTGCCCACCGGCAAGAGATTCCGGCCGGGGAACAGGTTCGAGAAGGGCGAACCGCTCATCCGCATCGATGACAGCGTCTACCGGAACAATCTGCTTGCCCAGAAAAGCGGGCTGCTCAACACAATCACCCTTCTACTGCCGGATCTCTCGATCGATTTCCCGGAAAGCGAGGAGCGCTGGCGGGCATACCTGGAACGCTTCGATCTGCACAAGCCGCTCTCGCCCCTGCCGGAGACCGGAAGCGAGAAGGAACGGTACTACATCGCCTCGCGCAACGTCTTCAGCCAGTTCTACACCATAAAGAGCATGGAGGCTACGCACGCCAAGTACACCATACGCGCCCCGTACGGAGGTGTCGTCACCGTCTCGGAGATCAATCCGGGGACGCTCGTGAGGCAGGGACAGAAGCTCGGTGAGTTCGCGAGTACCGATATGTATGAAATGGAAGCATTCGCGGACCTCGAGGAGGTTCGTCTCCTACGGGTGGGAATGCCCGCTGTGCTCGCGTGCGGCGACCCTCCCGGGACATTCCGTGGAACGGTAAGCCGCATCAGCGAGGTAATAGACCGGAACACCCAGCTCGTGGGCGTTTATATCACGTCCACCGAGAAACGCCTGCGGGACGGGCTGTACATGACCGCCTCCATCGAGAGCGATCCGATCGTTGGAGCGGCGCGCATACCGCGAAGCGCGCTCATCGATAACGGACGGGTCTGGGTCGTGCGCGATTCCATGCTCGTGCTCCAGGATATCGATGTTGACGCATTCGAGGACGGCCGGATCGTCGTGCGGGGGCTGACCGACGGGACGGTCGTGGTCACGGAGCCGCCCGCGGGGGCGGTTGAGGGGATGAAGTTGCCCGCCGCCGCTGCGGGAGTGACGGCCGGCGGCGCTCGGGGCATGGAAGGCCGGCATGGGCACGGCAACTAGCGGGCCGGGAGTGTGACAGCTTTTCAGAGAGAAAGAGGGCGAAAGTGAGAAACGCGTTACGTCCATTCATCAAATACCCGATTCTGGGAAACGTCATCATCGTGGCCCTGTTCATGTTCGGATATGTCGGATTCACGAGTTTGAATACCACCTTTTTCCCTCCCCGCCCCAGCAGGACGATCATGATTCAGGCGTCGTACCCCGGAGCTTCGCCGGAGGAGATCGAGGAGGGAATCGTCACCAAGATCGAGGACAATCTCAAGGGGGTCACGGGAATCGAGCGCATCACCTCGATGTCGCGGGAGAACTCGTGCTCGATCACGATCCGGGTGCTGGCCGGCCACGACGCGAATATCATCCTCAACGACGTGAAGGATGCGGTCAACCAGATCAGCTCATTCCCCACCGGCATGGAACGAATCACGGTCTACCGCCGGGAGCCGCGCACCTTCGCTATCGACTTCATGGTCTCGGGGGATGTCGATCTCAAGAAACTGAAATGGCACGCACGCCAGATCGAGCGTGATCTCCTCGCCATCGACGGCATCTCGAAGGTCGACCTCTCGGGATTCCCCGACGAGGAGATCGAGATCGCCGTCCGCGAGAAGGCTCTGCGTGCGTACGGGTTGACATTCGGCGAGATCGTCACCGCCATCAAGAATGCCAATGTTAAATCGACGGGCGGCAAGATCAAGGGAAAGGAAGAAGAGCTGCTCATACGCGCCGACGTCAAGGGATACCACGCGGACAAGCTGGCCAACCACGTTCTGCGCTCGAGCCCCGGCGGGGCGGTCGTTCGCCTCGGCGACGTCGCCGTCCTGCGGGACCGCTGGTCCGAGGACCCCAACCGGATCTACTACAACGGCAAACGCTCCGTGAGGGTCTCGGTGGACAACACCAACGAGGAGGACCTCTTCTTCATCGCCCGAACCGTAAAGGAATACGTCGAGGAGTTCAACACCACCCACGGCGATGTACAGTGTATCATCTTCCGCGACGGATCGGAGATCATCAATGATCGAGTCGACATCCTCGTCACGAACGGCATTCTGGGGATCATCCTCGTTGTTCTCTTCCTCGGCCTGTCATTGAATCCGAATATCTCGTTCTGGGTCGCGATCGGCATCCCGATCTCATTTGCCGGGATGCTGATGATCGCCCCGTTCTACGGGCTCACGATCAACGTGATGTCGCTTATGGCGATGATCTTGATCATCGGAATCCTCGTCGACGATGGGATCGTGATCGCGGAAAGCATCTACCAGCACCACGAGAAGGGGGAAAAGCCGATCCCCGCGGCGATAAACGGGACGATCGAGGTGCTCCCGTCGGTCATTGCATCGGTGCTGACCACGGTTGTGATCTTTGCCACGTTCCTCTTCCTCGAAGGCGGCCTGGGGGATCACAGCCGCGATCTCGCCTTCGTCGTCGTCGCCACCCTCCTGATCTCATTGGTGGAGGCGGCGTTCGTTCTGCCGGCGCATATCGCCCACTCGAAAGCCCTGTGCAGGCGATCGAAGAGCGCCCTCGAGCGACGCTCCGAGCAGGTGATCGGGTGGCTGCGCGATCGGCTCTACACGCCCATTCTGCGTTTCTCCATAAGGACACCGGCGGTCTCGATCGCCGTCGTGATCGCCATCTTCATCGTGACGATCGGCGCGATGCGCGGCGGTGTGATCAAGACCACCTTCTTCCCCTACATCGAGGGACGCGCCGTCTCGATCAGCCTGACACTGCCGGCGGGAACGCCGGAAGCGGTCACGGACAGCCTTACCCATTATATCGAGCAGAAGGTGCTCGAAGTCGACCAGGCGTATCGGCGGGAGTATGGAGGCAAAGAAC
>DAOVFR010000107.1 GCA_030672805.1 Candidatus Krumholzibacteriota bacterium | reverse complement strand
ATTCCGGATGTTCAGCTCCTTTTCCATGACGGCCTTCTCGATGCATTCAGGCACATCCCGTTTGTTGAGCTGGATGACCCATGGGATATCTTTCAGTGTCAACCCGAGATCGTTAAGGTTATCTTCGAGATTCCGCAGGCTTTCAATATTATCCTGCATCCGGCCGGGAGAGGAATCGGCCACGAAGACAACGGCATCCACTCCCTTGAGTACGAGCTTTCTCGTTGCATTGTAATAGACCTGTCCGGGAACGGTGTACAACAGAAACCTGAGCTGCATCCCGTTGATCTCACCGACGGATATCGGAAGAAAATCGAAGAACAACGTGCGGTCCGTGCGGGTTTTCATCGAGACCATCTTGCCCTTGCCTTCGCGGGGCAGTCTGGAATAGATCTGTTCGAGATTCGTTGTCTTGCCGCTCAATCCCGGTCCGTAGTATACGATCTTGGTATTGATCTCTCCGCCCGCGTAATTGTAAACAGCCATTCCCCCCCCTATCGATAATAATAAACATGCCGGGGCACCCTTCCCTCCCACTCTCTCGATGCACAGACAAGGAAGCAAAATCATGGGAGCAGGCTAACGATACTTGAGCTAGGGTGTTCAAACTACTTGTTGCGTCCAGGAAGAAATCACCCCGGCACTTCGAACACAGGCGCAAGGAATGTGCCACGGGAGAAACGGATAATTATTTTTTATCCTGTTAATAACAAAAGAGTTAGGGGTAAAAAGGATAAATTCAGAAAGGCTCCCTATCGCAATTGAGAGAGAGCTCTTGAAATGTGCAATCCCGCCCGGAACGCCGCAGTCCGTGCCCTAGTCGGTTTCCGCCGTGTCGGGACACATCGCCCCTGTGCAATCGAGAACAATCTGCGTCACTCTTCCATCGCTTACCGACAGGATTTCAGACCAGTAGTAGAACGAGTCTTCCTCACCACCGGTGAATTTCGTGTTACTCTTGACTTCGAGTGTATATGATCCGGCGGGGATATTAAAGAACGTATGTTCCTCAACCGATATAAAATCCTGATATTCACTGTCGATAAAGACCAGTACTCCAACCGGCAGGCAATTCTCAAAGCTCATTGCGAACCCTGTCTCTTCGACATTTGCGGTGTCCTCTTCACATCCGATAAACACCGCCACGGCGAGTGCCGCAATCACCCAAACAGCACCGACCCGCTTCATGTAAACCTCCTCTATCAGGCATATGTATAGTATCGAGAACGGACAGATCGGCAAATCAACCGAGATTAATTTAACATGTCAGATTGTTATCCACAACCGAAAAATCGGCTGTGGCGGTGGAGGAATGTTACTGCTTGCTCCCGCACCACGGGCAGTAACTGTAGGAAGAATCGATTCTCATTCCGCATGGGCACTGCAGCATCGATGAATCGCTTGCACCGATATCGAATTGCAGGGAATTGCCATTTAGGTCCTTGAGCTTGTCATACAGTTCCTGCCCCTTCGAGAGCACGAACTGGTATTCCCTCTCTTCCGTCACAACGACGATCTTCGGGTGAAGCTCACCTCCCTCGATCCTGATATCGGCAATGGAACAGCAATCAATAGAGATATCCCTGATTCCGAATGATTGCTCGAAGGGGGAAACCTGGAAGTTCAGATACCGGTCGGTCAGTTCGATGACACCCCTGGCCGCAATGAGTTTGCTGACGTAGAATATCGCTTTTTGCATGAAAATGGTTTTTTCAACGCAAATGTGCAACTCGGTACCTTCCCGGTTAAACTATTCCGCTGACGAGCCAGAACCGTGCCACATCAACATCCCTTGACAGCGAACCGATCGCTCAGTATGCTGGGCCGGGTCATTGACAGGACCCCGCTGATGCTGTTGCTTGGTCTCTCTTTTGCATCCACAGGTGTTGCCTGGATTCAGGTTGCCGGAACAGCCGCCGGATATGTGATACATTGATACCGGGAGGAAACATGGAAATAACGGAGAAAATCCTGAGAGAGGTCTTTCACAGACTGCTCAACATCGAACCGAAAAAGGAAGTTCTCAAGAAACTCCAGCAGGTCATCGACGGCATCATGGAAAAGTTCAAGGAGACGTTCGAACTTGATACGATCCAGCGCCAGAACACGTTCCGGGCGATCATCTGCAGTATGTTCGTCCACGGATGGGGCATGGGCATGCACCCGTTCAACAATCCGAAAAAGAACCTCGACGAGAGAAAGATCGATGTAAGGGTCAGCAAAGATATACTTATTCCGCTCGAAACGATCAGGGCCCTGAGATACGTAAAGAAAGACGACGAAGGCAGGATCAAGAAGGTGCTCTTCGAGCCCGATCAAAACGAACGGATCCGCCACCAGATCGATACTCTTCTCGAAAAAATTGCCAGGGAAAAGTGGGGATGAAGTTAACCTACGATCCGTCGAAAGACCATCGCCGCGGTTGTCGTCGAACGGGGGCCCCGCCACGCGCAGCCGGGAGCAAGCAGGCGCTCGAGATCGACGGCGGGACCAGCGGTGAGCACCCACCGGATTCACTTCATGTAGTACCTGTTCCGCTTCTCCATCTCGATGATACACCCGCCGTTCCTGAAGGTGACGCTGTCCATCAGTTCCCTGATGAGATAGATACCCCTGCCGGAATCCTTGTAGATGTTCTCCCTGCCCGTTGGATCACTGACACGGTCCGGGATGAACCCTTCCCCCTGGTCCTCGACCTGTACGATGATCCTACGCGAACTGATGTAGATCCTGACGTGGACCTTCAGCTCCTCGTCCCCCTTGTTTCCGTGAAGGATCGCGTTGCTGAGCGCCTCGTCCATCACCATCGGCAGATTGACCTTGCAGTCCTCGGGAGGATAACCGAACTCGGCGGTGAGAAAGGATACAAGACGGTTCACACCGAGTATCCGCGAGAGCTTGCTCGGCACGAGAAAATCGAGCCGGATCTGGCCCTCCTTGATCAGGTCCTCATTCCGCGGGAAGGAGACCTTCTCGAATTCGTGTCCGTTCAGGACCCTCTGCACTTCGCCGTGGTTGAAGGGGGGATGCAGGATTCCGCTTGCCCCGAGAGCAAGGTAGGCGAGATAATCCCGCTCGCTGCACTCCTTCATGATGATGTAGATCGGTGAATCGAGTTTCGCGAGGCGGATCTGGCGGGTCTTTGCGGGGTTGAACTTCTTCTCGGGAAGAAAAAGCAGGAGGTTGGAACAAAATTCTTGAGAAGCCTTGATCCCCTTCATGAAACCGGGAAATGTCTTGTATTCACTGACATCAACTTCTTCCGGAAACTCCACGTCATGGAAAAACTCCCTATGAAGCTCCGGCTGAAGATTCAGAATATGGAGATAAATACCTTTTTTCACGGCGATGTGGTTAGAATATCTTTTGTCCATCCGCCAGAATCTCGTTCAGAGCATCCCGGAAATAGTTGCTGGATTCACCGATACTGGATCCGATCTTCTCCTTGTATGCTTCCCATGCTTTCTTGACTTCGGGACCAAGGACGGTCATCAGATTACCATTAGCCAGCCCCTGATTTCTCTTCTCCTCGTTGTAGACGAGAATATCGCTGACGAAGACACGAGCAAGTCTTCGTGCCCGTTCCATTTTCTTGCGAAGTTCGGGACTCTCGGAAACCTCTTCCCGAGGCACGGCGGGCTTCGTATCGCTGATCTCTATTTCCTCGTGGACCGGCTCCGCTTCCGGCTCGGCCATCACGACGCCCCCCTGCCGCTCCATGGACGCCCAACTGCTACCAGGCGCTTCGGCGACAGGAACCTCGTCGGAGAACTCGCCCGAGTTCACCTCGAAAACCGACCCCTTCGGAAGCTGTGGCACCAGCTTCCACACATAACGGCACATCGGGCACCTGACCCTGATCCCCTTCTCGGGAACCTTCTCATCGCCCAGCAGGTACTTCGTCTTGCATCCGTCGCACGTGACGATCATCTGCTCGCTCCTCCAGATTCGAGAGTAAGCCGACGCCCTCAGAACCCGAGTTCCCGCGAAATGGCTCTCATCGCGTCGATTGAAAGCTCCAGGAACCCGTGCAAATCGAGGCCCAGCTCACTACAACCTGCAATAGCCTCCCGGTTCGCCCCGGCGGCGAACCTCTTTTCCTTGAAACGCTTTCCCACAAACCCGGCCGTCAGTCCGGCAAGATCCTTTGCGGTATGCATTAGGGCTGATGCAACTATTAAGCCAGATATGATCATCCGATGTCCGCAACCGCCATCCTGGGCTTATAATACATTCTGAAGTAATCAGATACAACCTTGTTTTCGCTATAATTCAACCCGGGGTCCGTCTTGAGCAGCCGGTCCGTCTCTCTCCATGACTGTTGAACAATGTCGCTGTCACTCACCGGGTTGATCAGCCTGAATGCAGGCATTCCCGATTGCCTGAATCCCCAGATCTCGCCCGGTCCCCGGAGCCTGAGATCCTCCTCTGCCAGCCTGAATCCGTCATCCGTTTCCGCAAACAGCCTGAGACGCGCCGATGCCACATGATGGGACGACTCGCCGAGTATCAGGTAGCAGACCCCACCGCTGCCTCGCCGCCCCACACGGCCGCGCAGCTGGTGAAGCTGGGCAAGACCGAATCGCTCCGGGTTGTTGACGACAAGCACCGAGGCGTTCGGGATATCGACCCCGACCTCGATCACGGTCGTTGTTACCAGCACGCCGATCTCACCGTTCCGGAACATCTGCACCACTTTCGATTTCTCCTCGAAGCTCATCCTGCCGTGGAGCAGCCCGATCGGGAAGCGTCCGAACTCATCCGCCTGGAACCTCTCGAAGGCCTCGGTCGCGGCAAGAAGATCGCTCTTCTCACTTTCCTCGATGAGGGGATATAGAAAAAAAGCCTGGCGGCCGGCGTGCAGGATGTCCCTCACCTCGGCATACACCCTGTCGCGTTCCTCCGCCTCGACGATTTCCGTCCGCACGTTCCTCCTTCCAAAGGGAAGCTCATCGATGATCGAGAGGTCAAGATCGCCGTATACCGTCTGTGCCAGACTTCTCGGGATAGGCGTGGCGGTCATCACTATGAAATGCGGGAGCAGCCCGCTATCGCCAAGCTTCGCACGCTGCCTGACACCAAACCGGTGCTGCTCATCGATCACGGCGAGCCCAAGCTGGTGGAATGCGATTCCCTCCTGTATCAACGCGTGCGTACCGATGACGAGATCGACGCTCCCCTCGCGCAGCGCCTCGTGAACACGACCCTTTTCCCGCCCGCTCATCGATCCTATGAGAAGCTCGACCGAGACGGACAGTCCCTCGAGGTAACGGGATATCTTCTCGAAATGCTGCTGGGCAAGTATCTCTGTCGGCACCATCATGGCAGCCTGGAATCCCTTGCCGATGGCCATCATCATCGCTGCGACACCGATCACGGTCTTTCCCGATCCAACGTCCCCCTGGACAAGTCTCCCGAGACCGTTTTCCCGTCCCACGTCGGATCGTATCTCTCCGAGCACTCTTTCCTGCGCCGCGGTGAGCTCAAAGGGAAGCGATTCGAGGAACCGCTCGAGAAGCGGGTGAGGGCCGGACAGGTCGGGCCGCGGCCTGCCGCCGAGAACACGGATGCGCCTGTCCTTTATGAGCAGGTGCAGGAAGAATACCTCTTCGAACTTGAACCGGCGCACCGCACGCTTGAGGCTCTCCCAGCTCTCCGGGTAATGGATCTCGACGAATGCCCTGCCCCGGGACGGAAAGTCTTTTGAGGCCAGGACCCGTGCTGGCAGGTTCTCGGCGATCGACTCCATCGTTTTCTCGAGAGCGGATTTGATGATCCGCCGCATCATACGCTGCGAGATGCCGGCAGTCAGTGGATACACCGGCACGATCCGTCCCGTGTGAATCAGTGATTCATCGAGTTCACCGGAGAGAAGTTCGTAGTCGGGCGCAACGATCTGCTTCTGGCCCTTGTAATACCGCATCCGGCCGGTTGCAATGATCCGGGTCCCCTGCTTGAACTGCTTCTCCAGGTAGGGCTGGTTGAAGAAGGTAAGATGGACGATACCGGTCTCGTCTCCGACGGCTACGGTCAGAATGCTTTGCCCCCGCCTCGCGGTTCTCAGTGAAACGGCCAGTGTGGTGGCCAAAAACGTCGCATCTGCGCCCGGTCCGATATCACCGATCGGCAGGAGGTTGCTCCTGTCATAGTAGGCGCGTGGAAAATGCGAGACCAGATCCTCGACAGTCTCGATCCCGAGACGCGAGAGGAGCTTCTGACGGGAGGGACCGACACCTTTCACGAACTGGCTGCCTTCCCGTAAGGGATCTTTCGGCCTGAACGGTTGCTGCATATTTCCCTTGCCAAACCTGGTTTGATGCCCTAGATTGAATAGTCTTTCCGATCTTACGGAGGATCATGATGAGTAAACAATGCGCAATTTGCGGGAAAAAACCGATGACGGGCCATAACATCAGCCACGCCCACAACGTCACCAACCGCCGCTGGCTGCCGAATCTCCAGAAGATCAGGGTCATGATCGACGGCAAGCCGAGAAAGACATACGTCTGCACCCAATGCATCAAGAGCGGAGCGGCCAAGAAAGTGTTCTAGCAGGCACATACGACTCCTCGGTATCGTAATACATCATGCGACAGCGGGAAAGCCCTTTTATGGCTGACCCGCTTATCCATTTCATCCGGCGGCGGGCTGCGAAACTCCGTTCACACTCCGCCCTCCTCCCCCGTGCGGCCCCGGAAATACTCTCGCAGCTTTCCGGGAGACGTCGGACCGCCGAGTACTTCCCAGGGAAACGTATCCTCCCCCGACCTGTCCGAGTGCGGCATGTCAGGGTCGATCCCACTCTCCCTCAATGCCCGTTTCCAGGATATTCCATCGTATACGTGCCGGATGATCGCATCTCCCGCACGTTCATCGCCTAACGAAAGAACGGCCTGCCGCAGCGCGGACCGGACCGACTTGGCCTTGAAACCGATCCCGAGACCGGTGCAGGTTTTCCGGAGCGCTTCGATCCTTACATTCAGCATTCCGATCCGGGGCACGGCGTGAAACTGGAGAGGTGTCCAGGGCTTGGGAACGAGCACATTGGCGTGTACCGTAACCCGCCGCCTGCCCGTCTTTCGCACGAATTCCGCGAGAAACGCCTCTGTCTCCCGGATGGAGGCATCACATTCGCCCGGGCAGCCAACCAGCATGTAGAGATTAAAGGCCGTTACACCCGCCGCCGCCAGCAGCCCCGCCGCGTTGAAATAGACCTTGTCGGGCACACGCTTTCCCAGCGCGTGGCGGAGCGCCTCGCTACCCGATTCCGGTGCAAGGCTCACCGTCCGCGCGCCCGAATAGCTTATCAGCCGGGCCTTTTCCCCATCGATATCCTGCGCCCTGATCGAGCTGAAGGAAACCCTGATACCCCGCCCGGTGAGGCATTCGACAATAGCGGTAAAATCGTTGTGCGCGGCTATCGCCGTGCTTACCAGCCCCACACGGTCCACACCGGCCGCCGCATTATCGAGGAGGGCAGTGAATCTCCCGAGCGGCATCTCCCGGTACGGCCGGTACACCCACCGTGCAAGGCAGAAGGAACAGCGGCCGGGACAACCCCTGCCGACCTCCACCAGACAGGTATCGGGGAAAACCGTATGCGGCGTAAGCACGGCCGAAGCGGGAAACCTATCACCCCCCGCGGGGGGCGCGAATGAAGCCCCCCCGGAGTGAAGGGAAGGGACAAACACTCCATCGATCCGGGCAAGCTCTCCCACGAGCTCCCCCGGACCGGATGCCCCGCACCGCTCGAGCGTCTCCACGATCCGGCCGAGCACATTCTCTCCGTCCCCGAGGCAGAACGCATCGATCAGCCGGGTCATCGGAAAGGGGTTGCCCGTTACGGCAGGGCCGCCGGCAATAACTATGGGCCGGCCGGAACGGTCGGCGCACCGCGCTTCGATCCCTGCCGACTTCAGGATCCGGGCTATATTGAGGTAATCCTCCTCGTACGAGACAGTGAAGAGCAGTGCCGCGGCGGAGCCGAGACG
>DAOVFR010000077.1 GCA_030672805.1 Candidatus Krumholzibacteriota bacterium | reverse complement strand
GCCTCTACCTTATAAGACATGCGAAGCCGGACCGGAAAAACCCGGAAATCGCCGATATCGACCGCCCGCTCCTGAGTGCGGGGGAACGGGACGCCCTTCTCATGGGAACGCGGCTCAAGGAACACGGGGCTGCGCCGGATGGCATCGTCTCGAGCCCAGCGGCGCGGGCCGTGGCGACTGCACAAATCATCGCCGGCGAGATCGGATACACGGCAGGGAATATCACCACGGACGACACGATCTATACCGGCGGCGTAACGGACCTGGTGGCGCTGATCAGGGATATCGACGATTGCCTGGGAGAGATATTCATGTTCGGCCACAATCCCCATTTCACGACGCTGGCCGAACTGCTGACGGGGCACCGTTTCGAGCATATCCCTTCGTGCGGCGTTGTCCGTATCGACTTCGGTGCGTCGAGCTGGAAGGATATCTCCCCACGCTCGGGGAAACTCGTGTTGTTCGATTTCCCGGGGAAAAAGTAACAGCTCCGCCGGAACGGCGGGCAACTCCACCGGGACACCGGGTGCCGCGGCCGAAGCACCGGGCACCGCCACCGGAAAACAGGGCACCGCCACCGGAGCACAGGCCGCCGCGTGCCGAAGCAACAGCCGCCGCGGCCGTCCCGACCTGAAGATCGGATCAAGATGGCGATCCACGTTCGTCACGATTGCGAGATACCGGAGAGCGAGCTGTCGTTCAGCTTCTCAACAAGCAGCAAGCCGGGCGGGCAGAACGTGAACAAGGTGAGCACGAGGGCGACGCTCGAGTTCGACGTGGCCCGGAGCAGGTGCCTCACCGAACGGCAGCGCGAGCTGATACTGAACCGTCTCGCGACCAGGATTAACAAGCACGGCATCCTTCGTGTCGCATCACAGAAATATCGCTCTCAGGGCGCCAACCGTGAGGCCGCTGTCGCACGCTTCGCGGAACTCCTCAACGACGCGCTCACCGTGAAACCCCCGCGGATGAAACCACGCGTCCCCCACGCCCTGAAGGAGCAGAGACTCCGCGACAAGAAGCACCACGGCCGGCTCAAGAAGGATCGATCGAGGATCCACCACCCCGAGGACTGAACCGGCCGAAGGAAAGCATGAGAATGATGACGCATCATCATCCGGGACGACGGCGATCTTCTCGAGAAATTCCTCGATAAGGACCTGCCGGGAGTCATGAGAAGCAAATTATTTATATTGGTTTTTTTTGAAACTTTGAATAGACTCACCTCGTTATATGTAGTATCAATGGTAGCTTCATAAATCCTTAAATCCGCCCCTTCAGTTCACAAAGGAGGAGTCTAAATGAGGCGATTTCTGTTACTGTTCACCGTCCTCTGCCTGATGGTGGGGAGCGCGGCGGCCGGGGAGCTGAAGTACCTCGAAAAACTGCCGCCGATCATTGACAGGGAAACATTCTTCGGCGATCCCGAGATCGCAGGAGGCCAGATCTCTCCCGACGGCAAGATCATCTCGTTCCTCAAACCCTACAAGGACAAGCTGAACATCTGGGTCAAGCGGTTCGACGAACCTTTCGAGGAGGCCCGTCCCGTCACGGCCGACACGACCCGCCCCGTAAGAGGATTCGGGTGGACATACGACAGCAAATACATCATCTATGTCCAGGACAAGGGCGGGGACGAGAACTTCCATGCCTACCGCGTCGATCCGTATGCGAAGCTCGAACCCGGCCAGGACGTCCCCGAGGCGGTTGACCTGACTCCATTCGAGGGTGTCCGTGCCATTTCCTACGGCGGCTCGAAAAAGACTCCCGACATCATCTACGTCGGGCTGAACGACAGGGACGAGCGGTACCATGACGTGTACAAGCTGAAAGTCTCGACCGGTGAAAGAACGCTGATCAGGGAAAACACCGAGAACATCGTCGGCTGGGAATTCGACCTCGACGGCAACCTCAGGCTCGCCTCGCGCATCACCGACGACGGGGGCACAGAGATCCTCCGCATCGACGGCGACAAGCTGACCCCTGTCTACACGGTGACAAACGAGGAAAACGTGGGTGTCCTTCGCTTCCACAAGGATGGCAGGCGCGTCTACATAAGCACGAACAAGGGTGATGACGTCGACCTAAATTGTCTGATCCTCTTCGACGTCGAAACACTCGAGGAAGAAATCATCGAGTCCGACCCGAAGAAAGAGGTCGATTTCAGCGGTGCCGAGTTTTCAACGAAAACCGACGAGCTCATCGCCACCTACTACATAGGCGACAGGCTCCGTATCTACTTCAAGGACAAGAAGTTCGAGAAGGCTTACAAGAAGCTAAAGAAACAGCTCAAGAAGGAATTCGGGGACGGAGACGTCTACCTCGGCTCCGCAACGCTGGACGACCGTTTCTGGATGGTAACGGTAACGCGCGACACGGACCCCGGCGTGCGCTACCTGTTCGACATGGAAACGGGCAAGCTCGAGTTCCTGTACCGGCCCCGTCCGGAATTACCGTTCGAGCACCTCGCCAAGATGAAACCGGTCAAGTACAAGACGCGCGACGGCCTCGTGGTTCACGGCTACCTGACCGTGCCGAAGAACGTCAAGGCGAAGAACCTGGCTGTCGTCATACTCCCGCACGGCGACCCCTGGGCGCGTGACTACTGGGGATACGACCCTTATACACAGTTCCTCGCGAACCGTGGATACGCCGTTTTCCAGCCCAACTTCCGCGCCTCGACCGGCTACGGCAAGGCGTTCTTCAACGCAGGCAAGCGCCAGTGGGGCGACGCGATGCAGGACGACATCACCGACGGCGTCAACTACCTTATCAAGAAGGGCATCGCCGACCCGGAGAAGGTCGCAATCTTCGGAGGCTCGTACGGCGGATACGCAACGCTGGCCGGACTGGCATTCACGCCGGACCTCTATGCCTGCGGCGTCGACTACGTCGGTGTCTCCAACCTGATCACCTTCCTCAATTCGATACCGGCATACTGGGAAACGGCGAGGAAGTTCCTCGACGACCAGGTCGGCAGCACGGAAAACCCCGAGGACAAGGAACGACTCATCCGCCAGTCACCTCTCTTCTCCGCCGACAAGATAACGGCGCCCCTGCTGGTGGTCCAGGGCGCGAACGATCCACGCGTGAAGAAAGCCGAAAGCGACCAGATCGTTATCGCAATGCGGGACAATGACCTCGACGTCGAGTACATCATTGCCGGTAACGAGGGGCACGGTTTCGCCAACGTCGACAACCGCATGGCGATGACCGTTTCGATGGAGAAGTTCTTCGCGAAGCACCTCGGCGGCCGCTACCAGAAGGACGTCGACGCCGAGACGAACAAACGTCTCGAGGAAATCACGGTCGATGTCGCGAGCGTAACCTTCGAACCACCCGCGGCCGATCCCGAAAAAGCCAAAACCGCTCCGCTGCCGAAGGTCGACGTGGCGCTCATCAAGTCGATGACGGCCACCTACAAGACCGTTCTCGCGATCATGGGCCAGGAAATACCGGTCGATGTTACGCGGATATACGAGAAGGCAACGCGCGACGATGAACCGATCTGGCTGATCACAACCACCCTCAAAAGCCCGATGTTCGGGGAGGGAACGGACAAGACCGAGCTCGAGCAGAAAGCTCTGCTTCCGATCAGCAAGAACTTCAACCTGGGCCCGCAGACGATCGCGATCAACTACACCGAAAGCTCGGTGAAGGGATCGATCAACAACGGCACTACCGAGGTCCCGGTGGACGCCTCCCTCGAGGCGCCGGTATTCGGTGAAGACTCGGCAATGGATATCGCGATCGAGGCGATGCCGCTTGCCGCGGGATACAAGACCACGTTCCGCGTGTTCGAGACCAATGCGCTGAAATCGAGAGCGTTCTCGCTCGAGGTCACGGGCATCGAGACCGTCACCGTCCCGGCCGGTTCCTTCGAGGCCTTCAAGATCGAGGTCAAGCCTTTGGACGGCGATCTCGGCGGCGGGACAATATTCGTGAACGAAAGCAACCCACGCTGCATCGTCCGTGCAACAATGCAGCTTCCCGCCCAGATGGGCGGTGGGACATCGACGAGCGAGCTTGTCGGCGTGGAATAACGACTCTCACTGTCGTGACGCGGCTTTCAAAGCCTTGTGCAAGCGCTCCCTCCCTCCGGAGGGAGCGCTTTTACTAGTGATGGATTTTAACGGATTTAAAGTTAGTACTGAAAGATCTTCACTATGCCGAGATCCTGGTACAGTGCATCGTTCGAAGTGAAGCCCTTGCCGAGTTTTCTGAACCCGTCCTTTTCCACGTGAAGGCTGAACCGCTGTTCGCGGGGAACCGCAACGATAAAAAACCCCTTATCGTTGGCCTCGCGGAACTCGTAGAAGAATTCTCCTTTGGCATACTTCCGTGCGTCATCGGAAATGGATATCGCCGACAGATCGACGTCGAGAATCTTCTGAACCTCATCGGTGGTAATATCGTAGAGCGCTGCGATATCCGCGGCAGTGGATCCCTGCATGAAAATCTTTTGAAGGATATAAACCAGCGAATAATACTGTATCTCCCTGTCAAGGTCGATGACCTGATCGAGCGTCCTGTCGGGACGGTAGACGAGAACCCTGGCCCCTTCGACCGGTGTCCGGGACTGCGCGGAATAGATCTTGCCCCCCACGAACACGTGTGTTCTTGTTATATCGACGTTATAATCGCTCGTGACCCACTTCTTCGAGATCCTGGGAATATCCTCGCCGTACAGTATCTTTGCGATCGCCAGTGAACCGGCTGCCCATGTGACGGGATGTATATACCCGAAATCGAAGCCCTTCCGGCTTTTCAACGACACACGGGTGGGGACGCCGATCAGCCTTTTCCTGAAGAGGGCGCTGCCGCCGCTATTGCCGCCGGCAATGGGAGCGTTCGTCTTTATGGATCCGTCGAGGGCAAATTCGGCTCCATGCGTGTACCCCAGGAATTTTCCGGATGTTATCGTCAGCGTTTTACCGCCCTTGGCCGGGTACCCGAGGATGCCCAGGTCGGAATTCAACTTTATGGCGAAGGGATTGCCCAGCTTGATATACGGAAAATCCTTCTTTTTGACTTCCTTGCCGGTCCGGGCGTCCATTGTGATCTTAAGGATGCAGACATCCAACCCCGCGTCGAATGCGAGCGGTGTCGCGATATATCTAAGCACGGGTTCCTTGAGCGGATCGTTATCGCTCAACTCGTACACCAGCATATCCCGGCTCGCCGGAACAAACCGCATCAGCTGGTTGGTCGGCGCATTATACTCGATCTGCTCCCTGAAATCATATACATGATAGTTCGTCAGGATCAACCCGTCTTCGTTGATGATCGTGCCCGAGCCGAGCGTAAACTTGCCGATCTTCCTGCTGGCCAGCTCGCCGTAGCTGACAACCCTGTTATTCGCGATCACGGGATTCCTGTAATGTTCGATGGCGACCTCGTAACCGAGGGCCACGAACGGTCGCACGTTGCCGGGCACTTCCTGTGAATGCGCATGGACAAGGAAGCCGCTTACGAATACCATACAAAGAAACAGAATTTTCCGTGCTCTGGTGTTCATGGCTTCCTCCCTAGCCGTTGATCCATTCGACGCTCTCGAGAATATATTCGTATATCTTTACCGCCTTGTCATAATTCAGAGGAGTCGCACGAAACGTGATGACGTATGTATAATGGGCAGAAGGAATGATATCCGTGCAAACCCAATATATTTCGGAAAAGTCCTCACCTTCCGGCTTACCCGTTTCCGCGTAACTGTATTTCAGGCGCATTCCCTTCTTGCCACCCACGTCGATCTCACCGGCATACAGATTTATCGTCTCGAGATTACCGATGTATGCAACTGTATTGATTTCGGCGATATCGATCGATTCTCGCCTGGCCTTTACCGAGAACGTGAATTCCCCCGCCTCGTTTCCCCTTGCATTGAACAGTACCGCGCCTTGCGAGAAACTTCCAGGCGTGGTCCCCGGAAGGGCCGCTATCGGCACGGGCGATACCCTGTGCGAAGGGTAACTGAACGCAATTCCGTAATCGGTGCTTTCGAAACGGCTGGGCTGCAACGCCCTGTTCCGGGAAATGCCTCCTGCGATTATCAATACAATGAAGAATAAAAATACCAGGTAATCGGCCCTCGCCTTAACCCGAACGTCCTTGTGCAGCGATTTCTCCGTCAGTTTCCTCATCATGTTGCAGACCAGGATCAGGATCACGGCGGCGAATACTAGTGTAAGAATGAACGAGTACCAGAACGCATTCCCGCTGCCCGTAAGAAATACGATTTCATTGAGGATCCGGTAGATGCCGATCAGCAGCATTCCAACCACGATCGCCAGAATCGATGCGGGCTGCGGATCCTTCTTCAGGAATTTAGAGCGCCCGATGATGTAACCGACCAGCGAGCCGATACTTGCATGGATCAGTATATTCGTCGTCGCCGTGTACGCTATGGAAAACAACGTGAATTCGGAATGTCCCGACAGGTACATGATACTTTTCACCGCGGCAAACCCCGAGCCGATAAATGCGCCGTACACCATGCCGTCCACCGGCTCGTCGAATTCGCGTGTCGGGAAAAAGCCGTACCGGATCGGGAGATAGAACACGAAACCGGTCACCGAGCCTATCACGAATATCGACCCCAGAACGAGAAACGCCTTCGATTGATACAGCCAGAGATCCAGGTTGAAAACCTCTCTCTCGAGCGGCAGGGCGAACAGACTCGCACCAGCCATTCCAGCCAGGAAGGCGATGACCACGTACGACGCCGGCTCAGGCTCGATCCGGTCCTGGAAGTAAAAGAACAGCGTCCAGATCGCGCTCGGGATCAGAACGATGAATACGAGCAGGATATTCCGCCAGGCTCCCCCCGCATCGATGCATGAGTCCCTGCCTGCAAAGTAGAAAACCAGAAGAAAGGCGATCTGGAAAATGATATTCAACGTTCCGGATCGAGTGAAATTTTTCGAGCGCGCCATACTCCCTCCTGTACCACTGTATTCGGGCTGAATGAACGTTATGGGACGGGCATGGTGTAACTACGTTTCACGGAACTCTTCTATGAACCCGAGAAACGAATGAACGTCGTTGAAATTCGAGGCGACCCCCAACGAAACCCGAACCGCCCCGGATTCCTTGTCGTCGATGCACAGCATGAATTCATTGTTTGTCAATCGTGAACCGGGCGGGTTGAAACACTCGGAGAGATCGTCCTTCGTCAGCCCCAGCGCCATCTCGCGGGCGCCCGGATTGCAGAAACAGCCGGTGCGCAGCGAGATGTTCCACCGCTTCGCTCGTTCCTCGACGACATCATGGTTGATCACGGCACCGTTACGGTCGTACACGTTGAATGCGATCGTACCGCCGCGGCCCTCGGTCCCCATGGGGCCGTAGAGGCGTATCAACGAGCGGCCGTTCCCGTGTTGGATTCCCAGCAGTCGCTCGAGGAGCCACCCGGTGAGACACATGACACGAGTATGGATCTTATCGATCCCGATCGACTCGATGAAATCGATACCCCGTTCTACGGCCGGCATGCATGCGTAGTTCAGCGTTCCGTCCTCGAATCCCTCAGCCCCCGGTGCGAGGGTAAACTGGTCGGCCTTGACCGAAGCGCCCGTGATCGTGCCGCCCGCGAACCACGGACGGTGCAGCTTTTCGAGTGCCTCGCGCCTGGCGATCAGGACCCCGACACCCGTTGGATAACCGAATATCTTGTAAAATGAAATCGCTACGTAATCCGGATGCCAGCGGCCAAGATCGAGCCTGTTTGTCGCAACGAAGGCCGCCGCATCGATAAGAACGTCCCACCCTCTTTCATGGGCCCTGTCGATCCATTCGAGAGGGTGCTGAACCCCCGAAAAATTCGACTGGGCGGGATAGGCGAACAGTTTGTTGCGTGCCGATTCACCCTCTTCCAGGTACCGGTCCATGACCTTTTCCGGAACCCTGATTTCGGGCGGAATCACCGGGATATATTTCGTAACGGCTCCCCGCACCCTGTCAAACTCACGGATCCCGTTCACCGAATTGTGATTGTCGTACGTTAGAAGAAAAATGTCACCCTTGCAGAACGGATAGCCCTCGCCGACGAGTTTCAGGGCATGCGTCGCATTGGCGGTGAAAACCGGAACATACTCCTCCGGGGAAGCGTTGAGGAAGTCGAGCACCCGCAGCCGGCATCGCTCAATCAGCTCCGTTGCGAGTGCCGATGCCGGGTTTATGGAATGGGGATTGCCGAGAACACTGTCCAGCAGAAACCGGGCGTGGCCCCTGATCTGGGACTCGCCGTACAGGCTGCCCCCCGTGTAATCGAGATATACGTGACCCTGCGCGTCCAGCCGTGAAAATTCGGTTTCTCGAAGCTTATCGATAGACTTTGTTTTCCCGTAGTCGGGATAGAGCCGTATAAATCTGCTGTATTCCTCCTTTACGACGCCATGGATCATCGTAACAACTCCGTGCATCCGGCTCCCAATGGTCAGCGGTTCCCGCCCGGCCGCGCATCACGCGACACATGGTATACGTAAATCGCTCCCTTGAACAAGATTTATATAAACAGACGCGATACCGTGGTTCGGAACATCTACCGCACATCCCGGTTTTCAACAGTCTTCATCAAGAAGAAATAACACGGGATTCCGGCGATGACCGTGACGAGGGCCGCCGTCGATTCGACGGGGCGGTTTATATACGCTATCACCATCAGGGAAAGTGTACTGACAAGAAAGAATGCCGGAACGAACGGGTAACCCCACACCCTGACAGCCGTATCGTCCCCTATGTGCCGCTTGCGGGCCATGAAGAGCCCGGCCACCGCCATCCATGGGAAAATCCCGAGGGCGAACCCGAGGTAGACGAGAAGCTGCTCGAACGAGCCCACCAGCACCATCAGCACGGCGAGCGCCCCCTGGATGACGATCGATCTGCCGGGGACACGGTACCGTGGATGCACCCTGGCGGCGAACGGGAAGAAGAGCCGGTCGCGCGCCATGGCGAAATATACACGCGGCCCTATCATGATGAATGCACTGAGCGAGGAAAGAAGCGCCAGGCTGACCATGATACTCAGGCCCCTGCCCATCCAGCCGCCGAATGTATGCACGGCCGCCCGCTCTACGATCGTGATGGCACCCTTCAGTTCCTCATAGGGGACGGCCTGGAATACGAAGACGTTTAACGCAAGATACAGGACTATCACAATGCCGGTTCCGGCAAGGAGCGACAGGGGAATTGTCCGGCGGGGTTCCCGGAGCTCCCCGGCTATATACGCACTGGCGTTCCATCCGCTGTAGGCGAACATCACGAGCATCATTGCCGTGCCGAACGCCGTCCACCGGAATGCTCCTTCCTGCACGTGGGAAATATTCGACCAGTCACCCTTGCTCAGCACGAGTCCCGCCGAGGCCAGGCCGAGAACGATGACGATTTTCACGACAGTCAGCACGTTCTGGATACGCGAG
>DAOVFR010000032.1 GCA_030672805.1 Candidatus Krumholzibacteriota bacterium | reverse complement strand
GCAACCTTCTCGACGAGGATGCTCTGATGCCTTGGGGAACGTCGCCGGGGGCCTGGCCCGGGATGTTGAATGCGACGATGGACGGCGGGTCATATCTCACCGAGATGGGTCAGTTCGGCGGTGCGTACCTGCAGGATATCGATGAAGACGGAATAGATGATTTCATCCCGGTCAATGATCCGACGATCTGGGACAGCCACAGGCGTTGGCGTATCGGGTTCGGGTTCGAGTTCTAAGCACTCCTTGCTTGACGGAGGTCAGCGCATGGTTCGAAAAAGATGGATTGGCATTGCGGCCGTCGCGCTCCTCGGGTTATTGCTGCATTCCACCGCGTTTGCGAGGAAGGCCGATCTCGAGGATAAGTTGCAAATGATGGATCAGATATGGGTTCTCGACTGCTTCGGCGTGCATAACGTCGGGAACCTCCACATGCATGTGTGCAACTGGGGCTGTTTCGGATCTTACCCAGGCTCCCCGTGGCCGATATCGGAATGCCCGTCCGGCCAGTGGCCGGCGAACTCGGGCACCGAGTATCTCTATATTGCCGGGTTGTGGGTTGGTGCGAAGAAGGGTGGCATCCCGGTCGTGTCGACCGCGGCGTACGAAAGAGAATTCAGGCCCGATGCGGAAGATCCGAATTGCAGGATCTACAAGGCGTTCGAGGGTATGCCGGGCGGTGCGCGGATGCCCAGTCCGGCCGACGATGACAAGGACGGTCTCGAGGACGAGGACTGGCTGAACGGTGAGGATGACGACGGAGACGGGCTGATTGACGAGGACTTCGCGGCTATCTCGAAACAGATGTTCACCTGCTGGTTTACCGACGACGATCCGACATCGGTCCAGGTCTATCCGGAGCATACACCGCTGCACCTCCGCGTGCGACAGGAGAGCTATCAGTGGGAAGAGGAGCAGTTCTACAACTTCGTCGGCGTCGAATACAAGATCGAGAACTACGGCAACGATATCATCGAGGATGTCTATATAGGGTTCTTCGCGGACGGCGATGCGGGACCCCGGACGCGCGAGCAGTATTGGCAGGACGACCAAACCGGACTGTTCGAGGACATTCGCTGCGCCCAAAAAGGTACCCGGCAGGTGCCGGTTCGTATCAGCGCCGCCTATTTCTTCGATGATGACGGCGATGATGGTATGACGGAGGGCTACTTCGGCATCCCGTTTCTCGGTCACGACATCGATCCTCTCGGCGAGGATGCGCCGAAGACCGTCGGGATCACGTCGTACCAGAACTTCTCCGGCGACCAGCCGTACGAGAACGGTGGCGACCCCAGCAACGATTTCCAGCGGTACGAACTGTTGAGCAGGGGGGGCAAGGATCGTAACGCGGAGGTGCCGAGAGATTACCGGATGCTGATGGCCGTCGGCCCGTTCAGGGAGCTTCCGCCTGACAGTGTGATGATCCTGCAGGTGGCATTCGTCTGTGGGCGGGGGCTGTCCGGCATGCTCGAGGCGGCCGAGAACGCGGCCATGGCATACCAGGGCAACTGGTTTGACGTCGACGGCAACCCGCTGACAGGTAAAGACGGGCGCGAGACGCCGCTGTACGGTCCGGTGACAGGAGTCGACCCCGATTCGTGCGATGATGATTTCCAGCTTCTCTCCGCCGTGAGGGGCGAGATTATCTGGATCAACGCTGACTGTTTCGAGGAACTGGAGTTCTGGGAATCGGAGTGTGACAAGGGCGGCTCAACGTTCGAGGACTACCAGACCGGCGTTAACGGGAAGGAAACGCGTGTTAGCTGGCTGGTCGGCTCGGCGCCGCCGCCGCCGAACATGCGTGTTCTTCCGGGTGATCACGAGGTGACGCTTCTCTGGGACAATTTCAGCGAGACGACGCCCGATGTGAGCACACTGGAGTTCGATTTCGAGGGATACCGTATCTGGCGGGCGGACGGCTGGGGCAGGCCGCTCGGTACGAGTGTGTCCACCGGTCCGAGTCGCGACCTGTGGCAGCTTCTCGAACAGCGGGACATCATTGTTAACCTGGACGGCTCCCCGAGCACGATTCCGCCCAATATCGATTTCAAGCAGCTTTTTTCGGAAGGCGGGTGGGAGTACGAGCCGCTTGTGAATCTTCCCGACAAGGAAAAGATCGTCGAGATGTTCGAGGAGAGCGTGTGGTACTTTCCTCTCGATACGGTTCCGTGCCCGCCCGGTCTCAGCGATGCCGAGTGTGACACGATCGAGGCGATCGCGAGACACAACCTGGGATTCGAAGGGGGCATGGAATACTATAAATTCGTCGACAGGAACGTTCATAACGGGATGCACTACTTCTACGCTGTGACGGCGTACGACCATATGATCGAGGATGGGGTGCCGGTGCGCGTCGGCAAATTCGGCGATCCGTCGTCGAACTTCCAGTACATGGTGCCGCTGTCCGATTCGCAGAAGCCGGAAGAATTTGATGAAAAAGAGGTGTACGTGGTGCCCAACCCGGCGACGACCGGGTCGATGGGGCCATGGCGCCTCGAACCGAATTTTGATGATCCCACCGGCATCAAGGTCGAGTTCAGGAACCTGCCTCGGTGCTCGTCGACGGTTCGAATATACACGGTGTCAGGCGACCTGGTTGAGATCCTGTATCATGACGGCACGGACGGGCACGGCACGCTGCCGTGGGATCTCGTGTCGAGAAACGGGCAGGATGTGACGAGCGGTGTATACCTGTTCTCGGTGGAGCCGGATGATGACAGGTTCCCGAGGACGATCGGCAAGTTTGTGGTAATTCGGTAATTAAGAATGAAAATGAGGACGATGGCAGGAGGTCTGGCGATGATGCGAAAGGTTACCACCGGGGTAGTGTTTCTGGCACTGGTTCCCTCTCTTGTGTTCGGGGCGACCCGGCCGTTCGAGAAGGTTGGCACCTATTCTGCACAGTTTCTGAAGATAGGCGTCTCCGCCCGCGCCGCCGGGATGGGAGGTGCGTTCACGGCGGTCGCGAACGACGCGACGTCGATTTACTGGAACCCGGCCGGAATGGTGGAGCTGACACGGACGCAGGTTACGCTCAACTCGACCGTATGGCCGGCGGATATCGATCTCTACTTCGCCGCCGCCGTCTTCACGACTCCGTACCTTCCCGGTACGTTCGGTATCAGTGCCAGAGCTCTGACAATGGATCCCCAGGAAGAGACAACGATCTACATGCCACAGGGGACCAAGCGGTTCTTCGATGCCGGTGACATGTCGTTCGGTCTCTCGTACGCAATGTTCTTTACGGACCGTTTCTCGGCGGGTATCACAACCCATTTCATTCACATGGGACTTGCCGACAAGAGTGTCGAGACGATGGCGTTTGATTTCGGTCTCCTCTACCGGATCGGCATCCAGGGGATGAAGCTCGGTATGATGATACAGAGCCTCGGTGGTGAGGTCGATTTCGACGATCGGGCCTCGAAGCTTCCCACACTGTTCCGTGTGGGCCTGAGCGTCGACGCATACAGACGGGGGGCGCATGCCCTGCTGGCTTCCGGCGAATTCTCGCATCCTTCCGACAACAAGGAGCGTATGAATGTCGGAATGGAGTATGAATTCAACCAGTTTTTCTATGTACGTTCCGGATACAATATCAACTACGATTCCCAGGGAGTTGCCTGGGGCACGGGGTTCAGGATAGATACCAGCCAGACTTCCGATATCGGGTTTGACTATGCGTGGCAGGACCTCGGGTACCTGGGAGCCACACATCGCATTACCTTGAACTTCAGCTACTAGGGAGTTTGGGTGTATAGCAGGCCCTTGATTTGAATGTGCAGATTTAATCTTCTTGCTCTCTTAAGCGTCATTCTGGTCCTCGGTGTTCCGGGGGCCGGTTCGGGGGGAGCTTTAAGAGGGCAAGGGGATTTCGAGTTTTATATGGATATTGCCTCCATTCCAACAGGGGGCGAGAAAACACTCGAGCTGTTCCAGATCGCTGTTCCCACGAAAGAGGTAGAGTACAAGCGGGGAAAGGACGGTGCTTTCCACGCCGAGGTGAGGATACGCGTCAGGTTCTCCGACCGGGACGGGATAAAGGTATTCGAGAAGGGGTATTTAATCAGGGACGATCGTGAGGAGAAACCGGCGGAGATGGACCTATCGGGTTTCATCTATCTGTCCGATTCATGTTTTGTATCGCCGGGCTTTCACAATCTCGATGTCAGGGTCGAGGACCGTAAACGGAAGAAAAAGACCCTGGTAGGACTATTAAGGAAAAAATACCTTGCATCGGAGATAAAGGGGCAGATGATAACCGTTCCACGGTACGCGCCCGGCATGCTGGCCCTTGGTGATCCTGTCTTCATATGGTCGAAGTCGAGGAAGACCGGGTATGTGCCGAACCCGATGCAGATCTACGGTCTGAAAAAAGATACCCTTTCTTTCTTCGTCAGCGCCGTTCTTCCCGAAACAGCGAATCGGCCCCGATTGAGATTCAGGACTTCGGTTTTGAGCAGCAGCGGCGAGCTGATGGATCTGAAGGAGACCGAAACCGCCGTGCATGATGGAAAAACGGTTCTATACGGCTTTTTCGATGTGAACATGTATCCGTCCGGCACCTATCGCATTTTCATAGAAGCGGGGAACGAAGGCGGCCCCCAGGCAATGATGGGCAAGGATTTCAGCGTCGCGTGGGAATTGGTAAACTGGCAGAAGCCGCAGAGGGACATTCTCTTCGAGGCACGGGTTCTCCTGGCGGACGACGAATTCACCGGGTTCAGGATGTTGAGCCTCGGCGATCAGGAGAAAGTGCTCGGCGAGTTCTGGAAGAAGCTCGACCCGACACCCCACACCGCGAATAATGAGACCCTCGAAAAGTTCAATGAGCGCGTCAGGTACACGGACAGGAACTTCGGGAATTACGCACGGGGTGCTCTCTCGGAAAGGGGGCAGATATACATCAGGTTCGGGCCGCCGGACGAGATCATCGGTGAAAGTGTTCCGACCAGCCGGGAGGACCTCGAAGAGGCAGTCGAAAAGCTCGAAAGCGAATACAGCATTATCGAACGGAGCGTTTATTCCGAGAGGAGAGGATACGAGAGCAGCCTGCCCAGGATATACACGAACAGGAACTTTGCATTCCGCGGGACCGAGGGATTTGACGCCGGTGCATACGAGCTGTGGCTGTACAATCTCAACGGCGATCCGATCCTTCCACGGGATCAACTGATGACGGTCAGGAAAGGTCGCCGGTTTCTCTTTGTCGACAAGGACGGGCATGGTGAATACTTTCTCGTGGGCACGTCCGAGGACTTTAATAACTGACGTGGGAATTGGAGTTGCCGCGGGAGCGGGCAATGAGGTTTAATCTTCTTGAAACTACTGATTTTTTGTTGACAAGTGGATTGGTATTCAGTATTTTATTCGAGTTGCAAGGCTCTTATAGAGCAAGCAGTTATGCTCGTTTGCTCGACAATCGTTACAGTTGCACCGAGTTTGACTGATCCGTGAATGATCCGGACTTTGTAAAAGGTCATAGGACGAAACTACACCAGCCGTTTTAAGAAGGAGTGCGTCGCATGGTGAAGAGAAGCCCTTCCAAGATCGCCGTTATTCTGATGTCAATCCTTGTTCTTTCGGTCTGCACGCCGCTTATCGTGTCCGCGCAGGATACGGAGGGCGAGGAGCCGGCACAGGTGGAACCGATGTTCTCTGTCCAGTCGGAGATGGATTCGCTGGTCTTCGCCAGGGGCGATTCAATAGCAACCGCGCGTAAAATCGCCGACATGACCGAGCGCAAGAGACTGGGATGGTTCTACAATCTCAAGCATAGTGGGGTCGGTGAGAAGTTCGACCAGGGCGGCAACTTCATGTGGGGTCTTCTGACCGCCTCGCTCATCGGGCTCGTATTCATCATCGAACGGTTCGTCACGCTGTTCAGGGCGCGCGTCGATATTCGACGGCTCATGGGTGATATCGTCAAGACGCTTCATAGCGAGGGTGTCGGTCCGGCCATGAAGGTATGCGAGCGGACAAGAGGGCCGATCGCCGCCGTTCTGCACTCCGGTCTTCTCCGGTCGGCCCGCGGTCCGGAAGCGGTAAAGGAAGCCATTGAAACGGCGGGCAGCATCGAGACCTCTTTCCTCGAGCGCGGTCTCGTGGCTATCGCAACGGTTGCTAATGTTGCCCCACTGTTGGGCTTTCTCGGCACCGTGTCCGGAATGATCAGTGCGTTTGCCGCTATTGCGGCAGCCGAGCAGGTAAGCGCGAAGGTCGTGGCCTCCGGTATCGAGGAGGCACTCATCACGACGGCGACGGGATTGATTATCGCTATTCCCGCCAGCATCGCGCATTCGTTCTTCGTGTCGCAGATCGACCGCTTCGTTCTCGAGATGGAAGAATCATCGGCGGAGCTGGTCAACGAGCTCATCGAGCTCGGAGCGAAGCAGTAATCGACGGAGTGGAAAATGATCAAGAAGAGAAGCAAGGTCAGCTCGGAATTCAACACAGCCTCCATGTCTGATATTAACTTTCTGCTGCTTATATTCTTTCTGGTCAGCACGATGTTCGCCGTGGAGAAGGGACTTCCCATGGCCCTTCCCGGCAAATCGTCGAAGACGATTAAGCTCAAACGGGACAAGGTGTTGAATATCCAGGCATTCGATAACGGTTCGATCGTCATACGCGGAACGGGCCCGGTTAACGTCAGGGACATCAAAGCGATCATCGAACAGAAACTCCTCGAAAAGGGAGAAAAGCTCGTTATCGTTATCGAGACGCATCCAAACGCGGACTACGGTATCATGATAGATATACTTGACGAGCTGCGTCTGGCGGGCGCCCAGGTGATCTCGCTGAGAACCATGCGAACAGGATCATAGAGGAGATGGAACGTTGAAGTTTATTCGAAGGCAAGGCGTTGGAAGCAATGTCCCGACTTCCTCGATGGCCGATATCATCTTTCTTCTTTTGATTTTCTTCATGGTAACGACCATATTTAAACTGGAAGAGGGCCTTCCGATAAAACTGCCTCGTGCGGAATCGGGCGCCGACCAGGAGAGAGAAAGGCTCTTGCATATATGGGCGGACAGATACAGCCGGATCAGCATAAACGACAAGCTCGTTCGCATCGAGAGCGTCCATGCGATCATCGCATCGAGGCTCGAGGAAAACAGGGGTCTCATCATCGCCTTCAACGTGGATCACAAAGCGAAGTACCACCTCGTTTCCGATATCATGGAGCAGCTGAAGGATGCCAATGCCGTGAATGTATCGTTCACATCGATCATGGAGGAAGGGCATTAACGCCGGGGGAGTAGTCGCGTGGCTCTTGTAGCTGTAAGGAACGTCGAGTTCAAGAAGGGATACAACAGGTACCTGATGCACTCCCTCTGGGGCGCGATTGTGATACATTTCATCGTTTTCTATTTCTCGCCCCCGATAACATTCAAACCATACGTGCTCAGGGAGGAATATTTCGAGGCGATCGATCTGCCGGAGCAGTTCGACATTCCCCCTCCGCCGAAGGAGATAGCACAGCCGGCCGTCCCGATGGAGGCTGAGGAGGGTGATGAGGTCGACGATGATGCGGAGATAGCTCCGACGACCTTCGACAAGATTGCCGACCTGCCGCCTCCGCCCCCGCCTCCCTCGGAGCAGGCGACGGAGTTCTACGCATTCGACGAACCGCCCGTTCTTGTCAAATTCGTGAACCCGAAATATCCGGATCTGGCGCGTTCCGCGGGCATAGAGGGAACCGTGCTGCTCCGGGTGCTTGTGGGCGAGGACGGAAAGGTCAGGGAAGTAAGCGTTATCCAGTCCGATGTGACTGCGGCCATGGAGAAGGCGGCGATAGTGGCCGCCAGGCGATTCAGGTTCAAGCCTGCGAGGCAGAGAACCGTCCCGGTGAAAGCCTTCATGGCGATTCCTATCAGGTTCAAGCTGCATTGAGTTTTCACCGAACCCTCTATGCAGATACGACGATTCATACCCGGCGCATGCCGGTTTTTTTACGATTTATTTCACTGTGCGGTTATGGTAAAGATAGATTAATACATGAGGATTGAAACCTTGAAGGGCGTTGAGTCGTACAAAAGGCATAGCAGACTCGAATATTAAAACCGGGTAACGTGTACGTACAACGGAGGGCAGTGATTATGAACAGTATGGCCGGCCGTGTTATTCTCACTCTCCTGGCAAGCGGGGTGTTCATCGTTGCCTCCCGGCCCGCCCATCCGTTGCGTGCCGGGGAGGCCCTCACGCTCAAGGAATGCATTGATATCGCTCTTCGCAACAATCCCGATATCGGGATTGCAGAGGAGGGTCTGCGGAACGCGGAAAGCGGTCTGCTGGCCGATTACGGGATGCTTCTGCCGAATTTCTCCATCTCCTTTCAGAGCGGTCACGCGTTTTTCGGCCCATCTTCCTCGATCCAGTTCGATACGCAGGGGCGGCCCGTTCAGTATGACGGCTTTGATTACGAATCGTATTCGTTCGATATGACATCATATCTTACGCTGTGGGACGGCAGCGGGAACATCAACAGGATCAGGTCGTCACTGAGAAGCCGTGACGCGGTTCGAGAGGATTACCGTTACAGCAAGGACATGATACTGGCCGAAGTGATCAGGGTCTATTACAACCTTGTCAGAAACCGGATGCTGCTCTACGTTGCTCAGGAAAGCCTCGATCAGTCCCTGCGGAACCTCGAAAGGGCCGAGATCCTGCTCGAGGTAGGTTCCGCCACTCGCGCCGATGTCCTCAAGGCCCGGGTGCTTCATTCGAACAACAAGTACAATATCATCCAGGCGCGAAACGCCGTTGAGCTGTCGAGGGAGGACCTCGTCGCGGTGCTCAACATGCATGAGGAACGGTCGTTCGCGGTCGATACTTCACTCGTCATTACATATGTTGATATTGATGTCGATCGGGAAATCGGGTTTGCCAGTGCGAACAGGCCCGATCTCAAGAGCCGGGAGTACAGCATCATGTCGGCGAAGGCCGACATCGCGGCGGCGAGAAGCGGCTACCTGCCGAGACTCGACGCCGGGTTCAACTATCGCTGGAACAACAGGGAAATGGCCGATAATCTCAACTTCTTCCAGAACGAATACTCGTGGACGATCGGTGCGTCCCTGAGCTTCAACGTTTTCGACAGGTTCGCGACGAGTTCGAGCGTCAAGTCGGCGAAAGCGAACAAGCGGATCGCGGAGTACAATTTGGAGAAGGCCAAGCTGGGGGCGGTCAAGGAAATCAAGTCGCTCGTGTTTCTGATCAAAGAGGCGAGGGAAATGATAGCGGTTTCCGAGGAAACGGTCGAGCAGGCAATGGAGGATTTCAGACTTGCGGAGGAGCGTTACCGTGTGGGTGCGGGGACAATGCTTGAAACGATCGATGCACAGGTAGCGTTAACGCAGGCCAAGGCGAATGTCATCGATGCCAAGTGTAATTATCTCATCGCCGTGGCGGATCTCGGGCGGGCCACCGGAAGGGGCATCTCTCACGATTGACCGCGTGCGGCGGCGGGAGACTGAATATGCTGATCAAGGTATGCGGAGTCAAGAAGATCTACGAGGTCGGGATCCAGACGATCAATGCGGTGGCGGGTGTCGATATCGAGATCGATAATAATGAATATATCGCCATTATGGGACCTTCGGGATCGGGAAAATCGACTTTCATGAATATTCTCGGTTGTCTCGATACGCCGTCCGACGGGACATACTACCTGAACGGCCAGGAGGTCAGCAACCTGAGCGACGATGAGCTGGCCCGTATCAGAAACAAGGAGATCGGGTTTGTCTTCCAGACGTTCAACCTGCTTCCAAGGGCGACGGCGCTGCAGAACGTCGAGCTGCCGCTGATCTACAGCGGCACCGGGGCCGTGGAGCGGCGCAGGCGGGCGGAAGAGGCGCTTGCAGCGGTCGGGCTCACCGACCGGGCCGGCCATCGGCCGAACGAGCTTTCCGGAGGCCAGAAGCAGCGGGTCGCCATCGCGCGTGCGCTGGTGAACCACCCGTCGATCATCCTCGCCGACGAGCCGACCGGCAATCTCGACAGCCGCACCGGTGAGGAGATCATGTCGATCTTCCAGGAAATTCATGATGCCGGAAACACAATTGTCATTGTTACGCATGAGGAATATATCGCCGAGCATACCGGGCGCATCATAAAGCTTCTCGACGGCAAGATCGAGTCGGATAAGAGGTTGGCCACGTGAGTCATCCGCCGGCAGGCGGTGATGCTCATCGAACGGTGATAGTATAGAAGGGGGAATGATGGAAAGAGGGCGTCCGAAAGGTTCAAGAAAGAAATATCTTATCTTGATATTGATCGTGGTGGTTGTCGCGATCCTCGTCGCTGTGAACATGCGCGCGAAACGGGGCAAGTCACTCCCCGTACAGGTCGAGGTGGTCGAGTTACGTGATATTTCCATGGTCATATCCTCCTCGGGCAGCATCCGTCCCAAACGGCAGGTCGATATAAGCGCGAGCAGTATCGGAAAGGTCACAAGGGTCGCTGTCAAGGAAGGCGATTACGTGAAAAAGGGACAGTTTCTCATTCAGATCGATCCGATCCAGCTTGAATCGACCGTATCGCAGCTGAAGGCCGCGCTCGAATCGGCCCGTGCAAACGAAAGGGAGACGTTCGCCCGGGTCCATATGACAAAGAACGAGTTCGAACGGACGAAGAAACTTTTTAACCAGGGGTATCTCACCGATCAGGAGGTCGAAACGGCGAAGGCGAACCATGAGATCGCGGTGGCGAACCATGAGGCCGCCCGTTTTCTGATCGCTCAGCAGGAGGCGCTGCTCGAGAGCGCGGAGCACAACTTGAAGGAAGTGACAATAACCGCCGGCATGGACGGTGTCGTGACGCGCCTGAACGTCGAGGAAGGCGAGATTGCCATCATGGGCACGCTCAACAACCCGGGTACGGTGCTTATGACAATAGCCGATCTCTCCACGATAGAGTCGGAGATCGAGGTCGACGAGACGGAGGTCGTCCATATCAGGCTCGGCCACAAAGCGAAGGTGACGCTGGACGCATTTCCCGACACCTCGTACCAGGCGGTTGTTACGGAGATCGGCAACAGTCCGATCCTCTCATCCTCGGTTTCCGGCCAGCAGGGCGTCGATTTCAACGTGGTGATGACGATAACCGACACGATACAGAACGTAAGGCCCGGCCTGTCAGCCGATGCCGAGATCACGGTCGCCGAGCGCGAGGGTGCGCTGAGCATTCCCATCCAGAGTCTGACGGTGAGACGGAAACGGGATCTGAAGGGGTACACGCCTCCGGACTCAGCCGGAGCCAAGTCCGGCGATGCTGAGGTGGAAGGGGTGTTCGTCATTGAAGGTGGTACAGCGAAATTCCGGGAGGTCGAGATTGGTATCTCGAGCCAGAAATACTTTGAAGTCGTCTCCGGTCTGGAGGAGGGAGAAAAGGTTGTTAGCGGCAACTTCAAGGCAATCAGGGACCTGAAGGACGGCCAGCGGGTCAAGGTGACGAAGAAAGCCAAGAAGAAATAACCGACCAGGTCCGCCTGCGCCTCCGGCCGGGTCCCCGTCCGGCCTTCTGAACAATGCTTGTATTTCAGGGCATCAGGATAGCACTGCTCGCACTCAGGGAAAACAAGCTGAGGACGTTTCTCACCCTTCTCGGGAACATCGTGGGGACGATGTCGGTGATCGCCGTGGTCTCGCTGATCGGTGGGATAGACGATTACGTTCGCGAGAAAGTGGCCGCTGAGGGAAGCAACGTCTTCACTATCGAACGGATCAACTTTTTCGATGCGATTACCGACCTTGACGCGTTCCTCGACGCTCTTGCACGGAACAGGGAGATCAGGCTCAGGGACTTCGAGTACCTGAAATATCGTATCCCGTCCGCCTCGTACATCTGTGCATCGGCCGGCAGGAATGACGAGGTGTCATACGGGGATGCGTGGGTGGAGGGAATGAGTATCAGGGGACGGTCAGAGGATTACCCGATGATCGAGAACGCAGGACTCCTTATGGGACGGCACATTTCTCGTCTCGAGGTCCAGCGCAGCAGTTCCGTCGCCGTTCTGGGATGGGATGTATGCACGCGACTCTTCGGCAACCGCAATCCACTCGGCAGGAAGATCAAGATCGGAAAAAAGCACTTTCTCGTCATCGGCGTGGTCGAGGACCTCGGAACAATGTTCGGTCAATCGAGGAACAGGTTCGTCTTCGTGCCGGTGACGTCGTATCTCAAGACGTACGGTTCGCGGGAATCGATCGGGATCAAGGTAAGGACCGGTGACATCCGTCTGCTACAGCAGGCGATCGACGAGGCGACGATGGCAATGCGAATCAGGCACGGTCTCCGACCGGGAGAGGAAAACGATTTCAGTATCTCGACGTCGAGGGATCTGGTATCGCTCTGGGAAAAGATATCGAAATCGATATTCCGGGCACTGATCTTCATCGTGTCGATATCACTCGTCATCGGCGGTATCGTGCTCATGAACATCATGCTGGTTTCGGTAACGGAGCGGACACGCGAGATAGGGCTCCGCAAGGCGCTGGGGGCGCGGCGCTCGAACATCGTCTGGCAGTTTATCGTCGAATCGATCACGCTGTCCCTCATTGGAGGGATCTTCGGGATCGCATTCGGATTTTCCATCGCGGCGATCATCTCGATCGTCTCGCCGCTTCCCTATATCATCGCGCCGTGGTCGATCGCAGCCGGATTGATTGTCACCTTCCTGATAGGACTGATTTTTGGGACGTACCCCGCGAACAAGGCTGCCGCGCTCGATCCGGTAGTGGCGCTTCATTACGAGTAGGAGTCGGGTTGAACACCGAGAACGGAAAAACGGGTTCACGCGCCCCAGGGGCCGGGAAACAGCACGGCGGGCAGGTCTGGTGGGAGAACGTCAAGCAGGCGCTCGGCGTCATCAGGGCGCACCGGATGCGCTCGGGTCTTCTGATCCTCGGTGTCGCCATCGGCGTGATGACAGTGCTTGCGATGGTGACGGTAATGTCCGGTCTCGGCAAACGAATCCATGCGGACATCCTCTCGGCGAACCGCCCGTACCTGATCGTGACGCGATACGACATTATGGGAGGGAATGAGGACAAAAGGGATAAACTGAGAAGAAAACGGCTCACCAGGGAGGATGCGCTCGCCATAGAGGAGACGTGCAAGACGGTCGAAAAGGTCGACTTCCAGATCGATTCCGGCGGAAAAATGAGGGTGCTCCGGCACAAGGGGGAACGGACGAACCTGATCTCGGTCGTCGGTGTATCGCACAATTTCTCCGGCATGTTCAATTTCAAGATAGAAGAAGGACGATTCTATACGCAATTCGAGCAGGAGCGGCGGAGACGCGTCGTCGTGCTCGGGTACGGCCCGGCGAACGACCTTTTCCCGAACCGCGACCCGATCGGCAAGAGGATACGGATCGGGAACAACGAGTACGAGGTCATAGGCGCCTACGAGTCGCGGGAACACTTCATCGGCAGTCTCGGCGACAACTTCGCCGCCATACCGTACACGACGTACGAGAAGGATTTTTCAGGCAGGTACGACGATCACTCGATTGTCGTTACGGCCAAACCGGGGAATTCTCTCGATGAGGTCAAGGAGGAGATGACAGCTCTTCTAAGGGTACGGCGAAAGCTGGGTCCGGGCGACCGGAACGATTTCTGGATCACCACGTCGGAAGCGTTCAGGGAGCTTCTTTCCGATATCACGAAGTATATCGGCGTTGTTCTTGTCGTCATTTCATCGATAGGGCTCATGGTCGGCGGGATCGGGGTCATGAACATCATGCTGATCTCGGTTACGGAGCGAACCAAGGAGGTCGGTATCAGGATGGCCATGGGTGCAAAGCGCAGGGACATCCTGCAGCAGTTTCTCATCGAAGCTACGACTCTCACCGGGACGGGCGGCGTCATCGGCATCTTTCTGGGGCTAGTCGCCGCGCGCGGCGTGGCGAACCT
>DAOVFR010000133.1 GCA_030672805.1 Candidatus Krumholzibacteriota bacterium | reverse complement strand
GGTCCGACCAGCAGGGATGGGAGAAGATGGAGAATTATATAACCGATCATTCGGACGCGGAATTCAGCCACAGCATCTGTCCGGAGTGCCTCGAGAAGTACTACCCCGAAGATCCAGAGGAAGGGCCGGCTGCGATCGATTAAATCGGCCGGCTGTCTTGTAACGCCCCACAGTTGAATAATTTACTGTTCTCGGGGGATCGGGTGCGGAAGCAGCGTATAAAAACGGGCGGGGCACGTGAATGCCCCGCCCATGGAAAATACGACTATTCGTTATCCATTTCCGTTTTCATTGCTTCCATCTCGGCGCGTATATCCTCGAGCTCGCGCTGCATGCGGGCCACGTTCGCGGCGATCGATGCATCGCGCTCCGCGGCGACGTCGCTCGCCGTGATCGCGGGCCGTACATCGTCGCCGTCTCCGGGATTTGGTCCGGCCGCGAGCGTCGGGTTCACGGTGCCGTACGCGGTCGGTATGTAGATCGCGGTGAGCTGAATGTCCCATGCAACGACGGATGAGGTGGCGTTGCCTGTTGTATGCTCTCCGAGGAAGTAGAATGTATGTGCTCCTGACGTAACCTCGAACAGGCCATGGACCGTTACCGGGAAACGGTATGCGGAGTAGCTCGGCAATACGCTTGGTACATTCACGGCGACATCCTGGTTTTCAGGAAATGTGGTAGCGTTATCCGACACACCCCAATCGGCCGACGTGGTCGTGGCGGTTATGTGGTTGTACTGGCCCTGGCACGAAGCAATGACGAGCACGTAGCCGGCATCAGGTACAGTTATGGTTCGCGAGCCTACAGTTGTGGGAGTAGAACCAAGTAGTACAGACGCTGTTCCATCGGTGTAGCTTGCCGCTCCCGGTTCGTCGAGTATCTCGCTCGAAGAGATGGCATCGGCCGGGAGAGAAACAGAACTGTTCCCGGAGTTGTCCATGTTGAAAGTTGCCGAACGGCTGGCACCAAGGACGCTGAGCAATGAGTTTTCCGAGCCGAGGTAGCTGCCGTCCATAAGGATGCCGGTTGCCGATTCGCCTCTCCTTATTCTCATGTATCCGCCGGTATTACCGGTACTCAAGTCCGCTTCCAGGCTGATCGTGGTGTGACCGCTTTCATCGTGCATGTACAAAAAACCACCCTGGGAACTGGTTGTAATCGTGGCGGCAGGGTCCGTGAACCCGGATCGGTGCACGTTCAGGGCCGCCTCCGTCGAGGCGGAACCGATGTCGACGCTCCCCGTGATGGGCGCCAGGCTGATATTCCCGTTCGTACCGTCGAACTCCATGTAATTCTGCATGGGACTCTGAAAGTGCCACAGGGCGAAGTCATCCCCGCCTGAGGGAATGTACCAGCACCACTTGCTCACGCCGGCCGTCGCATGGCGCAGCGAGCTTTGCGCGCCGGTGGGGCCGTCAAGCATGACCAGTTCACCCGATCCGTAGACGTGAAAGTCGACGTTCGGTAACGTTGTCCCGAGCCCTATCCTGGTTCCGTTGTTATACAGGTTGCCCGTGGCGACCCAGTTGGCGCCGTTGTGGCGGAGCGTCTGCCCGCTCGAGCCCGACGGCAGCGTGCCGGTTCCCGTGTCGGTGAACGACTGCCACGTGCTGCCGTTGTACCCCTCGAAGTCCGTACCGGTCCAGCGCATCGTGCCGGTGTGCGTGCCCGACGTGGTGCCGATCTTGACGGCGCCGTTGACGTCGAGCTTCTCCACCGGTGAGGTGGTCCCTATGCCGATATCGCCGTCATTCTGCACCGTCATGTCGATCTCATTGCCGACACGGAGATTCCAGGTGTCGTCATCGGGATCGTAGTAGTGATGCGCCTTTAGAACACCGGCCATTAAGTATCCCAGCATCGGGTTCGATGACGGGCTCAGTGCATTGATATAAATCGAAGTGTAGTTTGTGCTGCTGCCGTCGTACCTGAGGCCGACCTGGTCGGTGGCCCCACCAATGATATGCAGCGGATAATTCGGTGTGGTGGTCCCGATCCCGACTTTGCCTGACGACGGGAACTCGTTATCTTCGCCATAGACGCCCCTGGAGCTGAAGCTGTATGCGGACGCTGTCATCTCCACGCGCGGTGTGAGCTCCGCGCCGCCTTCCACCGCGATGCCGAGGTAGTAGGTGTTGTCGAAGTTGAGGTTCAGAGGAGTCACCGAGCCGAGGATCACGTTGAAGATCCCCTTGGCCACGGCGACCTTCTGACTCTCCGTCCATGCGGCCGTACCGCCGCTTGCCACCGTGTACAGGCTCAGGGTGAGATCGTAGTTGCCGTCTGTCACGGCAGCGCCGCCGGCGTCCGTGAGCACCCCCTGGTAGTTCAGTGTCTTCGGAACCTGCGCGCCGGTCGAAGCGGCCATGATAACGGCCAGCACGAGAGAGAGAAGTATCGAGCGCTTCATCGTGTTCCTCCTGTGGTTATGTGAACGTACATTCATCACGGCCCCCCGTATCACTACCTGATGATGACCATCTTCCTGGTCAGCACGTCCTTGCCGACCCTGAGACGGTAGTAGTAGACGCCGGAGGATACGGGATGGCCGAGGTTGTTCCTGCCGTTCCAGGGCACCGTGTACCTGCCGGCCTTGCGTGACTCCCTTACCAGGGTGCGCACCGTCTTGCCCTCCACGTTGTAGATCACCAGATCCACCCGCTCGTCGCGAGGCATGAAGAAGGAGACCGTGGTCACCGGGTTGAATGGGTTGGGATAGTTCTGGTACAGGGTCAGAGGCTTGGGCGGCAGTGTCACGGACGCCTCGAGCGAGAGGTATTCCCCGCCGCCATCGTCCAGAGCACCCACGCGGTACGTGTAGGTGCGCCCCGGGATGGCGACCTCATCGGTGTACGTACACTCGTTCCGGGGCGGGAGGGGCTCTTCGTTGAGTCGCTCGAACTCCTCGCTCTTTCCCTCGGCCCGGTAGACGTTGAAGCCCTCGAACGGGGCATCGGCCGAGACGGACCACAAGAGCACCACTGCGTCGTCGCGATACTCGCAGGCGAATGACGCAAAGGCGACATCGACCGTTGAGGTGACGTATGCCATGTACCAGAACCCCGATTCCACCGTGTACGATGCGCCGGTGCTCACCGCCGCGGCCGTCTGTGCGGCCGTGTCGTAGATGATGTTCGTGCCGCCTCGCACCCCGCTGCCGCAGGAGAACGTGCCGTGCGGAATGTCGTACTGCCCGTAGGCAGCCGATGGCCCCAGCACACACACCACCAACAGAAGCAGCCATAGTCGCTTCCGTTCCATGTAAACCCCCTTTCACATCAACAATGGTTCAGTCGAATTCACCAGATGGATAACAACAGACCCTTGGTTGCTGACGGCCCTATTCTCCTGAAGGAACACGTACGAGTCAAGCAATATAAGGCCATGAAGTTAACTGGTTTTCTGATAATTGAGACTCGGAGAATAGGCATTATGACATAAAAAAATCATAAAAGCGTAAAAAAGGATTGACATCGAAGGACCAAATTATTAGTATTAGTAATGATTATTATTAGTGTAAAGTAAAATATGAAAGAGAATCCTGACATTAGAGTAACGAAGCAGCGCCGTATCATCCTGGAGGAACTGGTGAAGATGCATACGCATCCGGCCGCCGATGAGTTGTACGAGAAGGTTCGCAAGCGTCTGCCGCGGATCAGTCTCGGCACCGTGTACAGGAACCTCGAGCTCCTTTCAAGGCTCGGGATGGTCCGCAAGGTAGGCGTAAGCGGTTCCCAGATGCGCTTCGACGGTGATACGTCGCCGCACAACCATATCAGGTGCATTCGTTGCGGGCGCGTGGATGACCTCGACGTCGACCACCGCATGAAGGATTGCAGCAGGGAGATCCGACGGAAAACCGGGTACGAGATGATCGAGAGCCGTGTCGAGATCCTTGGACTCTGTCCGGATTGCCGGAAGAACGAAAGACAGGATTCGGGCAATCGACGGATCGCGCCGAAAATCGGTCCGCGGCGGTGAGCCGAGACGATGGGAACTCCTCCCGATTAGGAAGGACTGTTTTGGGTACCGTGTTACATGAACCGAGCCAATTGAAAACGCTCCTTGAATCCCTGTACGAAACGTACAACGATCGGAGATTCGTGGATCCGGACCCCCTCGTGTTTCTATACGACTATGATGACCGGCGGGACCGTGAGGTCGCCGGGATGATCGCTTCTTCTCTCGCGTTCGGGAACGTGAAACAGATACTCCGCAGCATCGGTGCGGTGTTGCGGGTGATGGGCCCCTCGCCCGCGGAGTACGTATGCTGCGCGAAGCCGTCCAGGTTGCGACGTTCGTTCTCCGGGTTCAGGCACCGGTGGATACGCGGCGACGAGCTCGTCTCGCTGCTGCTCGGCCTTCGAAACGTCCTTCGGACGTACGGTTCACTCGAATCCTGTTTCTGCAGCGGCCTTGACGAGAAACAGGCCGATCCCGTTCCCGCCCTTTCGGGGCTTGTCGATGCTCTGCTTGCAGCTGGTGACCGCCCGGCAAACAGGCTCCTCGCCGTGCCTGTCAGAAAGAGCGCCTGCAAGCGGCTCAACCTGTTCCTCCGCTGGATGGTGCGGAGGGACAACGTGGACCCCGGGGTGTGGAAAAGCGTTTCCGCCTCGATGCTCATCGTACCGCTCGACACGTATATGTTCAGGTTCGGCGGGGCGGCGGGATTCACGAGCAGGAAGCAGGCCGACCTCGAGGCCGCCCGCGAGATTACCGCACGCTTCGGGGAGATTGCACCGGACGACCCGGTCAAATACGATTTTGCGCTGACCCGCCTCGGTATAAGGAGGGACGGGGACCGCGGCGAGCTGATCGAACGGTTGGGGATGGAGATGCGTCATGCGGTATAAGACTGATCGGGCTATAATTACTGCGGGTACCGCTTCCGGCGGAATGACCGGCGGAGCGTTCCGCCGGGAGCGGTGAAAACGGCCTCGGCCGTGCTGCTGCTGGCAGTGTTGATCACGGCATTTTGCCGGCCATCATTTACCCGAACACAGGGAGGAAGTTCATGTCTTTGAAAGGGACGCAGACAGAGAAGAACCTGCTGACCGCCTTCGCGGGCGAGTCACAGGCGAGAAACCGTTATAATTACTTCGCGAGCCAGGCGAGGAAGGAAGGATTCGTCCAGATCTCGTCGATCTTCGAGGAGACCGCCAACCAGGAGAAGGAGCATGCCAAGAGGCTGTTCAAGTTCCTCGAGGGCGGAGAGGTGGAGATCAGGGCCGGTTTCCCGGCCGGTGTCATCGGCACCACCGCGGAGAACCTGGAGGCCGCGGCCGGAGGCGAGCATTACGAGTGGACCGACATGTATCCCGGCTTCGCCACGGTTGCCCGCGAGGAGGGATTCGAGGAGATCGCCGCCGTTTTCGAGGCGATCGCCGTTGCGGAGAAACAGCATGAGAAGCGATACAATGACCTCAGGGCGAACATCGAGTCCGGCACCGTTTTCAAAAGGGATAAAAAAGTCGTCTGGCGCTGCCGGAACTGCTGCTACCTGCACGAGGGCGAGGAAGCGCCCGGCCTCTGCCCGGCATGCGCCCATCCGCAGGCGCACTTCGAGCTTCTCGGTGAGAACTGGTAGGGACGATCTGTTATTTAAAGAGGAGGTTATCATCATGGCGAAGAAACTGGAAGTTTACAAGTGCGATAAGTGCGGCAACATCATAGAAGTGCTTCATGGCGGCCCCGGCACGCTTGTATGCTGCGGCGAACCGATGAATCTGTTCGACGAGCGGACCGCGGACGCGGCGACCGAGAAGCACGTACCGGTTATAGAGAAGGTCGACGGCGGCTACAGTGTGAAGGTCGGAAGCGTGGCGCATCCGATGGAGGAGAAGCACTACATCGAGTGGATCCAGCTCCTGACGGACGGCGGCGCGTACCGGCAGTTTCTGAAACCGGGTGATGCACCCGAAGCGGTGTTCAAGGTGACGGCCGGTACGGTATCTGCCAGGGAATACTGCAACGTCCACGGGCTGTGGAAAGGCAAGTGATGCGCATGGTGAACAAGAAGATAAACCCTGTAACCGAAGGAGGTCTCTATGAATGGCGGTTTCAAGGCGGTCAGGATAACTGACAGGGTCTACTGGGTCGGTGCGATCGATTGGGCGGCCAGGGATTTTCACGGATACCTTACGGGAAACGGCACAACGTATAACGCGTACCTCGTGCTCGCGGACAGGATCACCCTGGTCGATACGGTGAAGGCGCCGTTCAGGGGCGAACTACTGTCACGGATCGCATCCGTCATCGATCCGGCCTCCATTGATATCGTCATCTCGAATCACGCGGAGATGGACCACAGCGGGTGTCTCACCGATATCATCGAGGCCTTGAAGCCGGAAAAGGTGTTTGCATCCCGGATGGGTGTCAAGGCGCTGGAAAACCATTTTCACTCCGGCCTGGATATCGTCGAAGTCAAGGACGGGGGGGAAATCGACCTCGGAAACATGAAAATCACCTGTTACGAGACACGGATGCTTCACTGGCCGGACAGCATGTTTTCGTACCTGGCCGATGAGAGGATCCTTTTCTCGCAGGATGCGTTCGGTATGCACCTCGCTTCGAGCGAGCGGTTCGACGACGAGATCGATGCCCGGCTTCTCGATCACGAGGCGGCGAGGTACTATGCCAATATACTGCTTCCCTTCTCACGGTTTGTCCTGAAACTGTTCACGAGGCTCGAGGGGCTCGGGCTTGACATCGATTATCTTGCCCCCGATCACGGGCCGGTCTGGCGAAAGAATACCGGTCGCATACTCGATCTCTACCGGAAATGGGCGAACAGGGAAATTGCGAACAAGGCAGTCGTCGTGTACGACACGATGTGGGGCAGCACGGACATGATGGCGCGCGCCATCGGCGACGGGCTGGCTTCGGGCGGCACCGGGGCCAGTGTGATGAAACTCCGTTCCGCGCACCGCAGTGATATAGCGGCCGAGATCCTCGATGCCGGGGCGCTCATAGTCGGTTCCCCGACGATCAACGGCAACATGTTTCCCACCATCGCGGATGCCCTGACCTATATC
>DAOVFR010000018.1 GCA_030672805.1 Candidatus Krumholzibacteriota bacterium | reverse complement strand
GGTGGTGATGGCCACCGTCGAGAGCTGGGAGGCGAAGAGCCGGTGGTTCTTCGACGTGAACCGGAACCAGTTCGAGGTTACGGATGGGATCAAGGCCAAAGTGGATGAAATCCTGGTTAAAGCAGGTGTTGCGAAAGCATCGGAGCAGCGCAAGGCGGAGACGCTTGTTCACTGGGTAGCCCAGAACATCCGTTACAGCGGCCAGACGATGGGCGAAGGTGAGGGATTCACGCTTCATCCCGGTTCCATGATCTTCGAGCAGCGGAGCGGTGTATGCAAGGACATCGCCGGCATGTTGGTCACCATGATGCGGGCCGCGGGTATGAACAGCTTCGCAGCGATGACGATGGCGGGCAGCAGGATCGAAGAGGTGCCCGCCGATCAGTTCAATCACTGTGTCTGCGCGCTGCTCGGGGATGACGGATCCTTCGGGATGTACGACCCGACCTGGGTGCCGTACAACAATAATATCTGGTCGCTGCTGGAGGCGGAGCAGCACTACCTGATCGGCACTCCCGACGGCGAATCACTGGCCCGGATACCGTACAGCACGCCGGAGGAGTCCCCGCTGCGCATCACGCACGATGCGGAGCTGCACGACGACGGGACCCTGGAAGGGACGTTCAGGCTTTGCGGATCGGGTGCGCTCGACAGCCGGTTGCGGGGTATCATCGTCAACAGCCGCCGCCGGGAACTGGACCTGACCGTTGCAAGGCTTCTATCCCCCATCAGCGACCGCGTTGAACGGATCCGGTACGAACACCCGGCAGCCGACGACTTCAGCAAGGATATGTGGCTCACTGTCCGCTATCGCATTCCGCGTTTCACCTTTCCCGTGTCCGGGGGGTTCGAATTCAGAAGTCCCATGATGCAGGTTGTGCTGAACAACGGCCGCCTGTTCCGCGCCGCAGCGACCGACTGGGGTGAGAAACGGGAGACGGATGTCTTCCTTTATTACACCCAGCTCATCGAGGGTACCGAGAACATACGGCTTCCGAAAGGTTTCAAGGTTGTTGATCCTCCGTCGTCCGAGGAAATTGACGAGACCTATGCCTACTTCAAGGGAACGAGCCGGATGTGTAAGCGCAACCTCATGATCAGGCAGCGAGCCGAGATCCGGCGGCGTCAGATCCCACCTGGCGGTTATGACGGCTTCAAACGCGCCATCGATCAGGCGAAGGAGTGGGGCAGGCAGTCCTTCCGGATCGAGAAGGGAGGTAACCGATGACCCGCTTCAGGCTCATCCGCGCGACTATCGGGCATGCTGCTCTTCTGCTGGTGCTCTCGGTACCGCTCCATGCCGGATCCATGGGCGTCTCCGGCGGGCACGATCTCGATCAGCTCCGGTCTCGGGCCGGGAAACACGTCGACCTGTCCGGCCACGACGCCGTCCTGCTCCTGGAAAGCAGGCATGTTTCCATCCTGGCGAACGGGAATCGGCGGACGCGGGTCCATCGCGTCGTCTGGATCGGTACCGAGGCAGGTATCGAAGACCACGCGGATCTGCGGATCCCCCATAATTCGGCCACATCGACCCTGAACGTCACCGTGTTGCGTACGTGGCGGGACGATGGATGGTGGCCGGGTCAATCGGTAGTCAGTCCGACTGCCGTCGTCGAGACTCTGCCCTTCGAACTGGCTCGCGCCGACGACTATACAACCATGCGGGAAACGATGCTTTTGCACGATGGTGTGGAGCTCCCCTGCATCATGGAGACCGTATACGAGATCGAGGAGCGGGCGGGCGTGAATGACGGGAGCAACGGTTTCTGGGTCTTCGAGCAGCGCGATCCCGCGGTCCTGGTCGAGTTCGCTCTCAGCCTCCCCGCGGACGAAGCTCTGGTTTACCGTTCCGTGAACGGCGCGCCCGAACCCGAGGTGACCGGCGACGCCGATCGGATGACGGCCTACGTCTGGAAAATGGAGAATGTCGACCGGTTGGGATCGCCCCGGATCTCCGACCCGGCCGGCTGTGCGCCGTACGTGACCTGGTCGACGTGGAAGGACTGGCATACTCTGGGGGCGAGGATCGTGTCGAGCTTCGACAAGGCTGCCGTGTTGGATGATGCGCTTGCCGATACCCTTGCCGAACGCCTGAAACACGAGCCGGGTCCCGCGTCGAAGGCGCGCAGCATCGTCGCTCTTGTCAACGAGTACACACGCGGCATCCATTACGATTCGCGGTTCTGGTTTCTTTCCCCACGCCCCGCGCCGCGGACATGGGAAACCGCATACGGTCACGGTCTTGACCGGGCTGTGCTTGCGACGGCCCTGTTCCGCAAAGCGGGGCTGGATGCCGAACCCGTTTACCGTTCGGCCGGCCCCTGCGGCATCGATCAAGTCATACCCGGTCTCTCCCGTTTCGAAGGGATTGCTGTCCTGGTCGGCGGTGACCAGCTGCATGCGTTCTACGATCCGGTGGAGGGAACACTGACGGATGGACCGCGCCCGTTCTACGGCCGGATCCTATGGAGACCGGGAACTGGAAGCGCCCCTCCTATGCAGCCGGTCATCTATGGCGTGGAAGGTATCAGCCGGTTCGAGCTGATTCTGACCCTGGAGCCCGACGGGGAAGGGGGTTGGAGCGGCACCGGGTTTTTCAATGCGGACGGCATATTCTGTCCATATGACAGGATGGTCGGGTTGCGCGGCGAAGCGCTCGCGCTTGTCGGCAGGATCGCGGGGTCCGTGCTCGAGGGAGCACATGTGAACGGCTACAATCCGGAGACCTTCGATCGCGATCTGGTCACCGTCGGTTTCGATTTGAAGGTAGAGGCCCGTGAGCCCGATGATCAGGGCCGGACATGCATCATGACCGGAGAACCCGCCGACGGCGTTATGACCAACCTTCCTTCAGACGTGCATCTTTATCACGAGCACCGGGGTTCGCCGGTCCTGCTTCCGGGTAAGATGACTCAGCGGATCCGGCTGCGTTTGAAGACCGGCGGACGGGAGATCGTCTTTCTGCCGGAAGCACGCGAGCTCGAGAACGGGGCCGGGCGATTCGCTCTCAGCGTCGAGAATAAAGATGGCTGGGTGACGATCGATCGCGAGTTGACACTCGGGATCCCGATCGTTCGGCCCGGGGCGTGGCCTGATCTGCGCGTACTCCTGCTCGAGGAGACGAATGCAGCCGGCCGGATGATTCTGATGAAGTGAACGGCCTTTGTCCCGTTTTCCGGAACAGAGCCGGGGGACAGGACAGCACCTTCTAAATATACCGTCCGCTATGCCCGCTTCATTTTCTTCGCGGCCTCCTCGGCGGCTTTGATGATTGGATAGGCCGTTGGCGGTGCCGTAAGCATCGGATGAGTACCGATCTGGGTAATTAAAAGGCTGTTTACCGTCATCCTGTTCTGGATTGCAAGACCTAGAAGATTTACTATCTCACCGGTGCTCTGACCGCCCATAACCTCTCCACCGAGCAATACACCTGAATCTTTGGCGACGACCAGCTTTACGGTCTGTTTATGTGTGCCGGGCAGAGTGCCGGGATGCTTATCAATGCCTTCAAAAATGCCCGTAACAACATGGAAGCCTTCTTTCCTTGCATGGTTTTCGGTTAACCCCGCTGTTCCAAAACCGGTATCTCCAATAGCGGTAGAGAAAATAGCAATGGTGCCACTGAAGGTCCTTACCGTCAACAATCCATACAGATTCATCCCAACAGCCCTTGCCTCAGCGCAAGCGGTGGAAGCCAGCCTGATACCGCTCAATTTTCTCGTAAGGAAATCCCACTTGCCGGCGCAGTCTCCAACTGCAAAGATATCATGGTTTTTCGTTCTCAAATACTCATCTACTTTTATGGTTCCCAGTTCGTCGATTTCCAATCCAGATTTTTCGGCAAGAGATACATTAGGATGGTATCCAATAGATAAAACAACCGCGTCAGCTTCAAGTTCCTCGCCATTTTTCAATACAACAGCGGTGACCTTTTCATTGCCCGTCAGCTCCTTAACGCCAACACCCCTCCTCAGCGTCAACCCTCTTGACTCAAGAAGCTCTCCAGCCCTGGACGCCAAATAATCATCAAAAACAAGACCCAGGATTTGAGGTAGTTTTTCAACGATTGTTACTTCCTTGCCCATCTTGTTTATCTCATCAGACACCTCAACACCGATGAAACCTCCGCCGATGGTAACAATCTTTTTGCAATCTCCAAGCTTTTCAATAAGTACATCAAGATATTCCTTGTTCTTGGGTACAGTGAATACGTTATCCAGTTCAGCCCCTTTGAGCCATTTCGGAACTGTTGGTATAGAACCGGTTGCAAACACAAGCTTGTCAAAGCTGATTTCCGTGCCATCATCAACCTTGCAGACTTTGTTTTCCTGGTCTACGAAAGTTACTTCACCAATCTTCAGATCTATACCCGCGTTGCTTAGGATAGTATCGGGTATCTTGTTGCGATCACTGTTTTTTAATGTCCCAAAGATATACGGGATTCCACAGGGAACAAGCACTTCTTTCTCTTTTCGAATAACCAGAAAATTCTTGTCAGGATAATGGTTCTTTCCTGTAACTGCCGTGACGATACCCGCTGCACTTCCACCTATTATTAACACATCAGTCTTTTTCAATGTTTTTTCTCCTGGAACTCCGGGTTATTTCAATTCCTCCACGTCAAAAAGAATTCCAATATAATCGATCTCGATGTCTTGCGCAAATTTAACTTTAAATGCATCGTAAAATAACTTGTACTGCTTGTGGATTGATGCTTACATGTAATTGTACAATTCACAATTTCCGGTGCTGTCATGATCGGTAGGACTTTCTCCCATTATAAAATTCTCGAGAAGCTCGGCGAGGGTGGGATGGGTGTTGTCTACAAGGCCCGGGACCTCAAGCTCGAGCGGTTCGTCGCTGTCAAGTTCCTCCCTCCGCACTTAAGCAAAGACGATGTCGCCAGGAAGCGCTTCATCCGCGAGGCGAAAGCTTCCAGTGCCCTTGACCATGCGAATATAGGCACGATCCACGAGATTGACGAAACCCCCGATGGCCAGACATTCATAGCGATGACCTATTACGAGGGTGAGACGCTGCGGGAGCGAATCGACCGGGGCGGTGTAAGTGTCGAGGAATCGCTTGCTATCACCTCGCAAATTGCCTCCGGTCTGGCAAGAGCACACGAGAAGGGAATCGTTCACCGAGACATCAAACCGTCGAATATCATAGTTACGAAACACGGCGAGGTGAAAATCGTCGATTTCGGGCTGGCAAAGCTGGCAGGGAAGACGAGGCTAACAGAGGTTGGCAGCACTATTGGAACCATAACCTACATGTCTCCAGAGCAGGCGAGTGGTGCAGAGGTGGACGAGCGCTCGGATGTCTTCTCACTCGGCGCCGTGTTGTATGAGCTTCTAGCGGGAGAGCCGCCGTTCAAGGGTGAGCACAAGGCGGCCGTGCTATATGAAATTGTCCACGAGGAGCCGGAGCCGGTTTCTGCATGCCGGTCCGGAATACCGGTCGAGCTGGATAGGGTCGCCAGCAAATTGCTTGCGAAGAACGTCGAGGATCGCTACCAGAGCACCGGTGAAGTCTTCTCCGACCTCACGCGTGTCATGGAAACAATTGTGCCGGGTTCTGCTCGCCGACTGCGCCTTCCGGCCATCTCGGCAGCGAAAAGGAAAACCGTCATGCCGATAGTTCTCCTCGCCGCATCCGTCGTTCTCGTCCTGGTCCTGGTGTTCACGTTCTTTCGACCGGGCGAAGGGATTGACTTTTCCGAGAGGGACTGGCTCCTCGTAACGGATATAGAGAACCTGACCGGCGACGATGTTTTCGATAATCCGTTAAACGAAGCGATCGCGATAGACATACAGCAGTCCCGGTGGGTTAACGTATTCGATAGAGCCAGGATGAATGAGACACTGAAGCGCATGGAGCGGGAGCATGTGAATCGTATCGATGAATCACTCGGCATGGAGATCTGCAAGAGGGAAGGCATCAATGCGATGCTCGTGCCGAAGATCAGCAGTGTAGGTGAAACATACAACTTGAGTGCGGTTATTGTGGATGTCAACAGCGGCAATCGTTTGAGCCCTATCAGGGTTACCGTGACCGGCAGGGACGAAATTCTCGCGAGTGCGATCGATCAATTGACGGAAAAGATACGCGAAAATCTCGGAGAATCCCTGGAGTCGATAGAGAAAACGGACAAGAGCTTGCCGAAGGTCACGACGTCTTCATTGGCTGCCCTTGAGCAATTTTTTCTCGGAACCGAGATGCATAAGAGACCGGAAAACTGGAACGAGGTCAAGATATTCTATGAAAACGCAATCGCGCTGGATTCGACCTTCGCGTACGCCTATGCGTCACTCGGAACGGTTTGCGCGAACATAAGGGATTTGGAGTGCGCCAAGCACAATTACACGAAGGCGGTGCAATACATAGATAACCTGACCGCCCGGGAACGGTACCGGATCCTCGCCGAATACGATAATATCGTCGAGGAGGATCCGGAAAAGGCGATCCAGAGCTACAAAGCGCTCCTCGAGATGTATCCCGACTACAGTTCGGGACACAACAACCTCGGCTACATCTACCAGCGGCTGAGGCGGTATGATGAGGCGCTTGCATCGTACGAAGAAGCTATAAGAATCGATCCGTACTTTATCATGCCCCGCAACAATATAAGCGATATGTACCTGGATTCAGGCGAGTACGATAAGGTGATTGAAGTGGGCAGCGAGATTGTCAGAATCGATTCTACTTACGCCATGGGATATCTTTCACTCGGAAGGGCCTATAATAGTAATGGGAATTATAACGAAGCCCTCGGATGCCTCCGTAAGGCGGTAATGCTTGATCCTGATAACGCCTGGATACATCTGCATATCGGGAGATCTTACCAGGGAAAGGAGATGTACGACGAGGCGATTGAGGAATTCAGGCGTTCCTGCGATCTCGATCCCCGGAATCACTTTGCCCTCTCCAACATCGCTTGCGCATACGCACACAAAGGGATGAGGGAGGAGGCGATACGGATCGCAGAGGAGGCGCTCGATCTCGGTCCGCGTGAGAAAAAGCTGTACAATCTGGCATGTGTCTATTCGTTGTTAAATGAAAGAGAGAAAGCGATAGAGTGCCTGACACGTTCAATCGAGGAGGGCTATCGCAACTACGATCATATCATGAATGACAGCGATATCGAGACGATCAGGGACGATCCGAGGTTCGCGGAGCTTATGGAACGGATAAGACCCGAGTAATAGCGGCATATCGCAGGGAGCGAACCGCCTGCCCGCCCACCCAAAAAAAATGGTTGAAATACTGAGGCGCATCCGTTAGTATATCGCCCGATGGAACCTTTTAATCTGGTCCGGGAGGCCAGGAAAGGGCGATGGCAGATGCAGATCCTGTCCAACCTCTCCGACCGGGAGGCTTTTTTTTACCCAAACTCCACGTGTTGAGGAGGTTCTTCCTTTGATAATCCTGAGAAAAGCAGTCGTTATGGACGGCGTCCAGATCAACCGTACGATCATGCGGGTCGCGCATGAGATCGTTGAACGGAACAGGGGCGTCGAGGGTCTTATCCTTGTCGGCATCCGCGAGCGCGGCGTTCCGCTGGCAGAGCGGATAGCGCTGGCTATCCTGGAGTTCGAGAAGGTGGAGATTCCTGTCGGGGTCCTCGATATCACGCTGTACAGGGACGACCTCCAGATGATCTCGCACCACCCCGTCGTTGGAAAGACCGAGATCAAGAATGATATTCACGACCGTGTCGTTATCCTCGTTGACGATGTCCTGTTCACCGGGAGGACCGTCAGGGCGGCCCTCGACGAGCTGATCGATTTCGGCCGGCCGAAGGCGATCCAGCTTGCCGTGCTTATCGACCGTGGGCACCGGGAGTTTCCCATACGTGCCGATTTCGTCGGCAAGAACGTCCCGACGTCAAACCACGAAACGGTCGAGGTGCTGCTGGTGGAGACCGACGGCGAGGACCAGGTCGTCCTGAGCGATATCATCGATGACAAGGAAAAGGACCGGGCCGAGGCGGAAGCGAGCGGTGCTGCCGGTGCGGCCCGTACCGGGCAGTCGAGGAGAAAAGCTGCCGGGAAAGAGGCAGCAAGAAAGAAGATTCCCGGGAAGAAGGTTGCTAAAAAGAAAGTAACGAAGAATAAGGGCGGTGCAAAGGGAAAGCGGAAGAAGACGGAAAAAGCGAAGGCAGCGAGAAAAACAACAAGAAAGGGCGGACGGACGCCGGGGAAGAAGAAATAATGTAACGTCTTCACGAAGGAAGGGGGGAACCGGAACGTGCAATTAAATCGGAAAGACCTGCTGGGGCTCGAGGAACTCACCCCCGAAGAGATCACGCTCATTCTCGATACGGGCGACTCGTTCAAAGAGATCCTCGAGAGACCGATCAAGAAGGTGCCGGCCCTGCGAGGGAAGACGATCGCCAATATCTTCTACGAACCGAGCACGCGGACCAGGCTCAGCTTCGAGCTGGCCGAGAAGCGGTTGAGCGCCGATACGATCGGTTTCTCTCAGGCGATGTCGTCCGTGTCTAAGGGAGAGACGCTCCGCGATACGGTGGAGAACATCCAGGCGATGAAGGTCGATATTGTCGTGATGAGGCACGGATCATCAGGCGCGCACAGGTTTCTTGCAGAGTTTCTCGACGCGTCGATCGTGAATGCGGGGGACGGCCAGCACGAGCATCCGACCCAGGCCCTGCTCGACATGATGACGCTGCGCCAGCGGTGGGGAACGTTCGAGGGGAAGAAGGTCACGATAATCGGTGATATCATGCATTCACGCGTCGCGCGGTCCAATATCTGGGGACTCACGAAACTCGGGGCCGAGGTGACGGTCTGCGGGTCGCCGACAATGATGCCGCCGGAGGTTGGGAAGCTCGGTGAGGGGGGAGTCAACGTCGAGTTCGATCTCCGCAGGGCGATATCGGAAGCGGACGCAATCAACGTCCTGCGCATCCAGCTCGAGCGTCAGGAATCGATGCTGTTCCCGAGCTCGCAGGAATATTTCGAGGTGTTCGGTGTGACGAACCGTGTTCTCGAGCACGCTCCGGAGCACTGTATCGTGATGCATCCCGGCCCGATAAACCGTGGTGTCGAGATAGCCCAGGACGTTGCGGACGGGGACCGCGCTGTCATCCTGGAACAGGTCACTAACGGTGTGGCCGTCAGGATGGCCGTGCTCTTCCTGGTCGCCGGAGGCACATTCGAGGAGAGCAGCCTGCAGTAGCGGCTGGTGCGGGAATCTTTCAGACGAGGAGTTCCGATGATCGAATGGAAGGACAAGCGAGAGTTCTGGATCACGGGGGTGCGTCTCGCCGACCCCGAGACGGGGAAGATCAGGACCGGATCGGTGCTGGTCCAGAAGGGCGTTATCGCCGATATCGTACGGCAGAAGAGCGTCGACACCGATCTTCCCGTATGCGATGCAGGCATGTACATATGCGCTCCCGGCTTCGTCGATATCCACACGCATCTCAGGGAACCGGGATACGAGGAGAAGGAGACGATCAAAACGGGGACTGCGGCGGCCGCTGCGGGGGGCTACACCTCGGTCCTCTGCATGGCGAATACCGATCCGGTGATCGATGAACCGAGCGTCATCGAGTACATCAAACGTAAGGCCGTGGAAGCGGGCATGTGCCGGGTGTACGTGGCCGCCGCGCTCACTAAGGGGCTCGGGGGAGAAGTGATCAATGAGTATCACTTTCTGAAAGAGGCGGGAGCGGTGGCGCTGAGCGACGACGGCATGTACGTAACGAACAGCCAGGTAATGAGATCAGCAATGGAATACGCGCTGTTTCACCGGCTCCCCGTTATCTCGCACTGCGAGGATAATTTTCTCGTTAAGGGTTCGCAGATGAACGAAGGATACTCGTCGACGAGGTTCGGCCTGAAGGGTGCACCTGCAGTCTCGGAGGAGATTGCGGTGAACCGTGACATAAGGCTCGCCAGCCTTACCGGTGCGAGACTCCACGTCGCCCACGTGTCGACTGCTGGATCCGTCGAGATGATCAAGGCGGCGAAGCGAAAGGGCGTACCCGTCACCGCGGAGGTGACACCCCACCATCTCACACTCGAGGATTCTCTCCTCGAGAACTATGACCGGAACCTCAAGGTGAACCCGCCGCTCCGGGGACGCAGGGACATCGACGCGCTCAGAGCGGGCCTCCGGGACGGAACTATAGACTGCATCGCAACGGATCACGCGCCTCACCACGAGATCGACAAACAGGTGGAATTCGACAAGGCGCCGCCCGGCATGATCGGTCTTGAAACCGCGTTTGCACAGCTTCATACCGAGCTCGTCGTTAAAGGCAAGTTCGAGCTCATCGATCTGGTCAGGCTGATGACCATAAGGCCGGCCGGGGTGATCGGGCTTCCGGGCGGGAGGTTGAAGAAGGGGGTGCCAGCGGACCTTGTCCTGATCGACCCGAATGAAGAGTGGGTGCTCGAGAGAAGCATGATCAGGTCGAAGTCGAAGAATACGCCGCTTGCCGGCAAGCGGTTCACCGGCAGGATCCAGGGAGTTTTCTTTGAAGGAAAATGGCGAAGCGCTATATTCAGTGAGAAACGGGGACGGGAGTCAAGTGAACCCGCCCGGCGGCACGTGTGATCCCCCCGGGTCAGGAGAAGGTACCGTGAAATACAGGGTTTTCACCCGCACGGCGGCATTTATCGCGATCACCGTGATGGTGGCCCTGTCGCTGCACTCATGCGCGTATTTCAACACGCTCTACAATGCGCGCAAGATATATAACGAGGCAGAGAGGATCCGCGAGCAGGATGGATCGGAGAGGCAGCTCCGGGACAAGTACGAGGAAGTCGTCATGAAGTGCGCGAGCATCATCACGTACTATTCCGACAGCCGCTGGGTCGATGACGCGCTGTTCCTGATGGGCAAGGCGTTCGTCCGGCAGGGCGAGTACAACAAGGGTATCCGCAAGTTCATCGAGCTGATTACGAACTTCCCGGAGAGCGGCTACGTCCCGGATGCCACGTACTGGCTGGCGCTCGCCCACAACGGGAAAGGCGACAACAACGTTGCGCTTTCCTACGTGGACCGTTTCTTGAAGGATTTCCCCGACCATGATCTCCGGTACCGTCTCATGTTTCTCGCCGGTGACATCCACATCGAGCTGGACGACATGGAGCAGGCACTGAATTTCTACGGTATGGTCGCTGACGAGGCGGGCAGCAGGGAGATCATCGATGAGGCCATACTGAAAAGCGGAGACCTCTTTTTCGGGAGAAAGGATTGGGAAAGGGCGGCGGCCAGTTACGAGAGGGTCCTGCGGAAAGGCCTGAACAGGGAGCTGAGGAGAGATATCTCTCTCGCTCTCGGAACCTGCTACACACACACCGGCAAATGCGGCAAGGCGCTCGAACTGTTCGACAGCGTACTCGAAGAGACCATCACGGTCAAAAACAAGCCGGCACCGCTGCTCGGGCGTGCGGAGAGCTTCCTGTGCATGGATTCTCTTGAAACGGCGCTCGAGCTGTTCGGGAAAGTGGCGAAGGATTATCCCAATTCGGACTTTTCGGCGGAGGCCTATTTCCGTATGGGTGTCATCTACCACGAGAGGTTGAATTCGCTCAAGGCGGCCCAGGAAGTTTTCTCGAAGGTAAGCAGTGAATCGGCCAGCTCCGAGCATGCACCCATAGCCCTCCAGAAGAGCATCACACTTAAACGGCTGATCGAGCTGGCCGAGACATCGGGTGAAGGTGAATCGGTCGAACAGGCCGCTGAAAAACGGTTCATCGCGGCCGAGATACAGCTCTTCCGGCTTGACGAGGTTGAAGCGGCGCTGGAGAATTACCGAGCCGTCATCGACAGCTTTCCCGCGTCGAGCTTTGCACCGCGCGCCGCGTACGCGATCGCGTGGATCCATCACCGCAAGCTGGGCGAGACGGAGAAAGCGGTGGAGATGTACCGTGAGGTTGCTGCACGATACCCTCGTTCACATCAGGCCCGGGGTGCCGTTGATGAGATCGGCGACCTCGGCGCCGAGGAAATGAAACGCAGGATGTCCGCCTTCGTCGATTCCGCCCTGGCCGATACGACGGGAGCCGCGGAAGCAGCACGGAAAGAGGCGGAGGGAAAAGCTCCGGCGGATGTTCAGGAAATGCGGGAACGGGCGAAGAGGGAAACCACCTATCCCCTCGGGAAGGGTGGGATGGGGCGTGCCAGTGGGGCCGATTCGCTGTCCGTGGTTTCCCCATCTGATACCGCTGCGGTCAGGGCAGATACCGTTACAGCGCCCCCGGATACCGCCGCGGCGCCGGATGATTCCGCTGATGTGCCTGCGGATACGTCCGCGGTGCCGGCCGACTCCGTGGAGGCCAGGCGGCGGAAAGGAGAATGATTGCACGATCTTCGAAAGGGCCGCTTCACGGCCCGGATCAAGCGTAACGAGAGGCTCTCCGCGAGCAGCTACCTTGTAGTGCTCGAACGCCCCGCCGGATTCTCCGATGCAGAGCCCGGACATTTCATATCGATCCGGGTGATCGATTCCGCTGTTCCTCTTCTCATGCGCCCGTTCAGCCTGCTCGATCTCACGGACGATTCGATTTTGCTTCTTGTCAAGGTTGTCGGCACAGGCTCGCGTATCCTCGCCGCGAAGGTTCCCGGCGACAGTGTCGATATCGCCGGCCCGCTGGGAGGGAATACGTTTCCCGGACCGGGCGGGGGAAATGCGCTCTTCGTGGCAGGCGGGACGGGGCTGGCGTCGATGATCTTCGCCGCGAGGACGTGGAATGCAAGGGGGACAGTCGGTGATTCATTCCTGTTCTACGGAGCCGGGTGCGAGGACGAGCTTCTCTACAGTCTTATCGAAGAGGACTTCAAGGCGGTCGAATGTTCCACGCTCGACGGCTCCGCCGGTTTCCACGGCGATGTCGTCTCGCTCTGCGAGGAGAAGTTAAAGAACGGTATTTCCGCCGATATCCTCTACTCCTGCGGGCCGAGCGGCATGGTGCGGGCTCTCGAGGAAAAGGTGGCCTGCCATTTCAGGGAGCACTACACCTCCCTCGAGGCGGTCATGGCCTGCGGCGTGGGCGCGTGCCGGGGATGCACGGTTCCCATCCGTTCCGTGGACGAGACCGCCTTCAGGACGGTATGCAGCGACGGGACGGTATTCAGGGCGAGGGAGATCGCCTGGGAGGAGTGGGACGAGTGAAGGAGAATGCCCTGCGACTGACGATCGGCGGCGCGGTATTTGAAAATCCCGTTTTCCTTGCATCGGGGCCGGCGGGATACGGGACGGAGTACACCGGTCTGGTTGACCTCGAGCGTGTCGGCGCCATCGTCACGAAGACGATCACCCTGGATCCCAGGGCTGGAAATCCAGGCAGGAGGCTCCGGGAAACAACGGCCGGGCTGCTCAACAGCATCGGTCTCGAGAATGTCGGAGCCCGGCGGTTCTTCTCGGAGAAACTTCCCGCGCTGATCGATGCGGGCGTGCGGCCAGTTGTCAGCCTCGCCGCCGGGGACAGGGACGAGTTCACGGAACTGCTCGCCGTTGTTGCTGGCAGCAAGGTTGTCGATGCGGTCGAGCTCAACCTTTCCTGCCCGAACGTCGAGAAGGGCGGGATGGCCGTCGGGACGGACCGGGAGCTTATCAAGGCTTATGTTTCTCTCGCGAAAGAGGCACTTGGCGCTGTCGCGGTCATTGCCAAGCTCACGCCTAACGTAACGGATATCACCGATCTCGCCCGAGCGGCCGAGGAAGCGGGAGCCGATGGCATCACCGCGATCAACACGATCGTCGGAATGGATATCGTCACAGAGAGTGCGGAGCCGTTCTTCACAAGGGTGGTTGCCGGACTCTCCGGCCCCGCGATCCTTCCCGTCGCCCTGGAGGCGGTATGGCGGGTCTCCCGGGCGGTGTCCATTCCCGTGCTCGGTTCGGGTGGGATATCCTCTATCGACGACGCGCGCAAGTTCTTCATGGCGGGCGCCTCGGCGGTACAGATCGGAACGGCGCTCTTTTACGATTCCGATCTGCCCGTCAGCATTGTTGAAGCGCTCGAGAGGGACGGGGTTCCTCCGGCGATCATGCGATAATGTCCGGGTGCCCGGAGAAAAGCTTTGACCGGCCGGGGCGGTTGCCACTATATCATCTCATCCGGACGGAAGGGGAGGCAGATGGAAACACGGACGGACAAACCAGTAATTATCGTGGCCCTCGACGTGGAGGACGGTGCCGCAGCGCTGGACCTTGCAGGATCCCTCGTCGGGAAGGTGCCGTTTTTTAAAGTCGGAAGCCGGCTGTTCACCGCCGAAGGCCCCGGCATGATCGGCAGGATAAAAAAACTGGGGGCATCGGTGTTTCTCGATCTGAAGTATCATGACATACCCGCCACCGTTGCCGGTTCGGTGCGTGCAGCCGCGGGACTCGGCATCGACATGCTGACGCTCCATACAATGGGGGGTGTCGAGATGATGCGAGCCGCCGCCGGGGCTGCCTTGGAAGGGGCCGAAATGTTCGGCGGGCGCCGTCCGCTGCTCGTCGGGGTAACGGTGCTTACGAGCATGTCGAGAGAGGATCTCTCCGCGATTGCCCCGGTGGGGGGGAGTGTCCGGGACCTGGTCCTGAAACTCGCCGGGCGGGCACGGGAGGCCGGCCTGGACGGTGTCGTGGCGTCGGTCGAGGAGGCCGCGGCCATCAAGGAGCGGTTCGGCCGGGACTTTATCGTTGTCACTCCGGGAATCAGGCCCGCCGGCGGGGAGAAGGGTGACCAGAAGCGTGTCGCAACTCCGGCGCAGGCGGCGGAAGCAGGTTCCGATTATCTCGTGATCGGCCGCCCGATCATCAAGGCATCGTCACCGCCCGAAGCGGCCGCCGCGATACTCAAGGAACTCGAGCAGGTGTAGGTCATGTGGAGAGCCGCCGTAATATTCATCGCCATCTATCTCGGGCTCATCTTCTGCAAGAGGTGGCGGCCCCAGATTGCCTGGTTCGGCATCATCGCCGCTCTTCTTGTCGGTGCGCTCAGGCCGGCGGAGATCCTCTCCGGTGTCAACTGGAACGTGATGGGGATCTTCATCGGATCGCTGATACTCGCCGAACTGTTCATCTATTCGAAAGTTCCCGAGACCATCTCGGACAGGCTGATCAACCACAGCCCAAATTTGGGTATCGCGTTTCTTTATATCATCGGTTTTGCCTCGGTCCTCTCCATCTTCATCGAGAACGTCGTTACGGTGCTGATCGTCGCGCCGATAGCGCTGGAGCTTTCGAGGAAGGCGAACGTTTCACCTGTTCCCGTGATCATCGGGCTCGCCGTCTCGTCGAATCTCCAGGGTGTGGCGATACTCATCGGTGACACCCCCAGCATGATTCTCGCCGCGCGCATGAAGATGAACTTCCTCGATTTCTTTATATATAATGGAAAGACAGGTATCTTTTTCCTCGTCCAGGCGGGGGCGGTGGCCGGCTTGGCCGTTCTGTATTTCTTTCTCGGGAGGAACAGGCATCAGTCCGAGACAGTCCCGGTCACAAAGGTGAGAAGCTGGCTTCCCGTTTGGATGATCGTTATCTCTATCCTTCTCCTATCCGTTGCATCGTGCGTCGACAGTGATTTCAAATGGTTCGGCGGCACCGTCTGCATGGCGATCGGGCTGTTCGGCTTATTATGGTACGTCGTAAAGGTTGAGAGCAGCAGCCGTGACCTCTTGATGAATCTCGACAGGGGTACGGCGGCGTTTCTCGCGGCCGTTTTCATCCTTGTGGCGATGCTCGAGAACAGGGGAGCGGTGGACGCGCTCGTCGCGAGACTGGATGTTCTGGCCGGTCTCAACACATTCGTCATCTATACGGTTGTCGTATGGTTCTCCGTCCTGGTCTCCGCCTTCATCGATAACATCCCGTACGTGACCGCGATGCTCCCCGTCGTGATCGGATTCAGCGAGAAGCTCGGGCTTCCCGGCGAGTTCCTCGTGTTCGGCGTACTGATAGGCTCCTGCCTCGGCGGTAACATCACGCCGATCGGTGCGTCGGCCAACCTCGTGTCCGTCGGTATCCTTGAAAAGGTCGGACACCACGTATCGTTCCTCGATTTCGTGCGTATCGGGTTTCCCTTCACCGTCGCCGCGACCGGCGTCTCCTACGCGCTCCTCTGGCTGATCTACCATCCCTAGGGAATGCTTAAAGGGGACAACGACCTTTTTTCCATAACGCCACGAGAATTACGGATCATAGTACAAAGGCCGGGTTCTCCTTAAATCCCTTCAAGCATAATGAATAGTCTGCGGTTATGGTAACTTCAAATTCACAAGCTATGGTCGGCTGGCAACTTTTATATAAGACTATATATTCCCATCCAATTTTATATCTCATTCTTTCCATTGTGCGGATTAATAGTTATTCCTCTATCCATAACGTTTTTTTCCAAGTGACAATCGCATCTTGATTTCGATTTCAACAGGTTTATTATATTCGTTTCGATTACCGTATAATAGCTCTTAGCATAAAGAGTGACCGCTATGCCCATAAGTTGAATATCCTTCCCACAACTGCAGCATGGATCAGGATTGTTAGTCCAACAACTTTTAACAGATCCCCAGGTGCTGCATGGCGTGCATGGACCTGCCAGAGTGCTTTGGAATAATAGAGCTGTTACAAGTATGCCGACAGCCAGTACAATCAATTGATTCTTTATCCTCTGCATTTTAATTGCTCCTTTTAAAAGGAATGTTACATGCCTGTCAGTTACCAGAGAATAAAAATGTTTCCCTTGTTTGTGTTCCATCCTTTCTCATCTTAATAAGACCAACTTCTTGCTTATTGATTTAGATGAGGTCTTAATGAAATAGAAATAAACACCCGATGCCACTTGCTTGCCAGAATTGTTACGGCCATCCCACACGAATTGATTCTTGCCAGGCCCTTTCACTTCGTTGACACATGTACGCACCAATCGTCCTGTGATATCAAAGATTTTCAAGCTTACAAATTCTCTCTTGGCAAGGGAGTATTGAATTGTGGTTATGGGATTAAATGGATTCGGATAATTCTGGAGCAGAATAAATTCGTGTTCTGGGCTGTCAGATTCGATTTCTGTAATACACGATTGTCCCGGCAGCGGCGCCATCGGGTCTCCCAGAAGATTGTACGACTCGGCAACCATCCGCTGTGATCCTTGAAACATTTCATGTTGAGCAAGCATGAAAGCGCTTCCAATATCCTGGGCCGGTTGCATGCTGATATATTTGTTTAGAGCCTCACACATCTGACGGTTTCCCTCGATGAACGTTCCTCGACTTGGACCGATCAAGCAGAATGTACCGCGTATATCATCTGCAACGAGCAATTCGCTCGCAAAGTGAATACCATAATCCGGGCTCTGTGCCATATCGTATGTTCCAAGCCCACAGGAAGCACCGATTACCAACGGATATCTTTCATTAGTCGAGAGCTTTCCAACGTGCCATCCGTGGCTCTTGGAAAAGAAATGAATAGCCTTATAGAAAGTCGACGACGTCCCTCGCATATAAATAATACCCCGACCGCAGTTCCAGTCCGACAATGCTTGTGATTCCCTTTCTGAATACGGTGTAAAAACTGTGTCGATAAGATGATGCTGAACAAGTTCATCTGGAATTCTGGAGCTGAAATCCGAGAGCAGCACTTTCATAAGATCGCCCGAGTTGCCATCCATGTCATTGCAATATCCCCAGATACCCCTCTGTGCCAATAACTGTTGAGACAGATTAGGTTTTTAAATTAGTGTAGAGGGTGGGGGAAGAGAGAGACAGGATGGAAGGAATGGAACTAGCAAGGAAGAAGGAAGAGGAGATGGGGGCGGCGGAGCGTAGCGGAGCCGCCCCCAGCAGAGCTGAAGGTGAGCCTGGTGGCCGCATCTCATCGGCGCCGGACCCCGAGGTACGGGAACGGCCCGTTCGCCGTCGATTCACGACGGAGTACAAGCTGCGGATACTCGAGCAAGCGGATGCATGCACCGAGCCCGGTGAAACGGGAGCGCTTCTCCGCAGGGAAGGTCTATACTCGTCGAGCCTCGCCATGTGGCGCAGGCAGCGGAGAGAAGGGATCCTGGTGGGACTGAGCCCGAAGAAGCGTGGGCATAAGGGTGACGATGAGGCGACCAGGGAGATAAAGCATCTGAGGCGCGAGAATACAGCACTTCGCCGGCAGCTCGAGCAGGCGAAGACGGTCATAGAGGTCCAAAAAAAACTTTCGGATATGCTGGGGATAGCACTTCCGGAGACCGACCCGATAGAGGAAGACTGATGGATGCGGTAAGCGAGCTGGCTGGTGTGGTTGGAGTATCCTCGTCATGCGAGGCGATCGGAGTGCCCCGGTCTGCGTTTTACCGATACAGTAGGCCGAAGATCATAAAGGTTCCACGTATCCGGCCTCGGTCTCACCGCGCCCTGAGCGAGGACGAACATCAGAGGGTGCTCGAAGCGCTTCACTCACCGAGATACGTGGATAAGGCGCCGAGGCAGATATATGCATCTCTTCTCGATGAAGGGGTTTATCTCTGTTCTGTACGTACCATGTATCGCATTCTGGCCTCCGAGGGTGAGCTCAGGGAACGGCGCGATCTGCTCAGGCATCCTGTTTACGAGAAGCCCGAGCTTCTAGCCACTGGGCCTAACCAAGTCTGGTCATGGGA
>DAOVFR010000214.1 GCA_030672805.1 Candidatus Krumholzibacteriota bacterium | reverse complement strand
TATGAGGGCGACAACATTGACGTCGCTTTTCGCGTGACGTGCGATCATCCCGAGCAGAACGCTCTTGCCGACACCGCTTCCCGAAAAGATCCCCATCCGCTGTCCATTCCCGCACGGCAGGATCGCATCGACAACTTTAATGCCCGTCTCCATGATCCTGTCAATCGGGCGCCGGTCAAGCGGCAGCGGCGCACGGCCCTCGAGCGAACGCCACTCGTGCGCCGGAATCGGGCCGGCCCCGTCGAGCGGTTCACCCATGGCGCCGATCACCCGCCCCAGGAGACCTTCGCCGACAGGTATATTGAGCGGCTTGCCCGTGGGAAACACCGAACTCCCCTCCCCGATCCCGAACGTCCGGTCGAAAGGTATGAGCAGCAGGCGATCGTCCCTGAACCCGACCACCTCGGCGGCGATCGGGTCGGTGCCCCGCCCCTTTTCGATCGTACAGATGTCCCCGACCGAGGCGCTTACTCCCTCGACCTCGGCGACAAGACCGATCATCGACACCACCCGCCCGCTCGCACGTACGGGATTCGCGTCAGACATCGCTGAGTGGAGTCGCTCCCATCTCTTCAGTAACTGATTTTCCATATTCCCGTTTCAGTATTCCGGTCAGTTTCTCGAGCTGCTCCGATATTGTCGCTTTGAGCGCTCCCTTCTCTGTCTCGAGGATGCATCCGCCGCGCTCCACACGGCGATCCTCGGCGAGTCTGACGGAATCGAGCAGCGACGCCGCATCCGGCTCGTCCGCCAGCATGTCCCTTGCAAGAACGACATCCGCCGGGTTGAGACGCAGAATCACCGGCACCCGCTGGTCGAGTTGTCCAAGACATGATTCGATCTGGTTCTTCAGACACTGTAAGACATTCGACTCGATCTCCTGTTTTACGATCTTCTCCGCGATACCGATCGAGAGTTTGAGCAGCTCTCCCTCGAGTTGCACGAGCATCGCTTTCCTCTCGCTGACGATCGAGGAGAGGAGGGTCCTTATTTCGTTGCCTGCTGCGTTCTTCCAGGTTCTCGCTTCCTCGAGACCTTCCTTCAGACCCCTGGCGTACGCCGCCTGGACGGCCTGCCGGACCTTCTCCTCTTCCGTCGGCAACCATCTCCGCCGGACGAGGACGGAGGATTCCTGGTGTTCGGCCCTTATCACCGGCAGCAACTCGAATGTATCGTAGCGGCTCTCCTCGTAGCCCTCGGGTATGAATTCATCATGCCGTACCGGCACCGTTGTTCCTCCCTCTTACTCGACGATGATCGATGTCGCGCCGCCCCTGCCGGCTATAATGATACGTCCTTCCGATTCGAGTCGCCTCACCGTATCGGCGATCCGCTGCTGCATCGCCTCCACCTCGATGAGGCGCATCGGCCCGAGGTACTCGACCTCTTCCATGAGACCCTCGGCGGCCCGCTTCGACATGTTGGTGTAGATCTTTTCCTTCACTTCCTCGCTCGCCGCCTTCAATGCGATCGCGAGCTCCTTCGTTTCAATCTCCTTGAGCAGCTCCTGGATCGACCTGTTGTCGAGCAGGATAATATCCTGAAAAACGAACATCTGGTTCTTGACTTCCTGCGCGACCTCGGGATCGATCTCCTCCATTCCCTCGAGGATATCCTGCCAGAGTTCCGAATCGATTTCGTTGAGTGTCTCGGCAACCTTTTTTGTGCCGCCGACTTTTCCCGAGACTATCTCGAAGTCGCTCGAGATATGTTTCTCGAGAACCTGCTCGATCGAGTGGACGACGTCCGGATTCGGCTTGTCCATCGTCGCGATCCTGTGCGCAACATCGGACTGTATCTTATTAGGCAACTTGGCGAGCACCGGCCCGGTGAGCGTCGGATCGAGGTTCGCCAGCACGAGCGCAATCGTCTGGATGTGCTCGTTCTTGAGGAAGTTGGCTATCGTCATCGGATCGACCTTCCGCAGAAGCTCGAATGACGTCCCCTCTCCGAACCCCTGAACCCTGTTCATGATCCGGTCGCTCCTGGTCTCGCCGAGCGCCTTGTTCAGGACCTCGCGCGCGAAACGGAGACCTCCCTGCGAGATATACCCCCTGGCAAGCATCATCTGGTAGAACTCTTCGAGCACGCCCTGCTTCGTATCGGGATCCACGGTACCAACCTGGGCGATCTCGGAACTGAGCGCCTCGATCTCATCTTCGGAGAGATTCTTGAATATACGGCTCGACACATCCGTCCCGAGGGAAATCATCAGTACGGCGGCCTTCCTTACGCCGGGTACGTCTATTTGCCTTCTTTTTTCGGCAGCATCACCCATTCCGGCTCCTCACCCTATCCTTCCGCCATCCAGGTCTTGACCAGCTTGACGACCTGTTCCGGCTCCTTCATGGAAACCTCTCTCGTCCTGTCCTCGAGGGACGGCTCGAACGCCTGCATGTCAGGCACAACACCGCCCCCGGATACCTTCGGGCCCGCATACCGTGGAAAGCCACGGCCGGCGGCGAACATCCTGCCGAAGTTCTTCTTGAAGAGGAGAAAGAGAAACACGAGCACGGCGACCGTGGCGACCTTCGACAGGATGCCCGGCAGCCAGTCCATAACGGGGTTCTTCGTGACTATACCGCCCGCTACACCCGAGTAGAACTGAAGGTTCACGACCTTGATCAAATCATTCCTCGATGGGTCGAACCCGACTGCGTTCTTGACTATTCCTTCGATCTCGGTGAGCTCCTCCTGCGTGAGCGGGGTGTAGCCACCATCCGCCTGGCCCTCTCCGCTGTAATGTCCATCGACGAACACCGCGACGGAAATCGAATTGATCCCGCCCCCTCCCCCGTATATCGTCTCGACGGTCCTGTTTACTTCGTAGTTCGTGACTGTGCTCTCGTTCCGGGAGCCTTCCTGAGTATTGCTCTCTTCGGTCACCTGCTCGCTCCGCGTGACCGTCCGAGGATCGTATGTCTCCTTTGTCGTCTCGATCGCCCGGAAGTCGAGGTCTGCATCGATGCGGACGATCGCCCTTCCCGGTCCGAGCACGGCGGAAAGCATTTCCTCCGCCTTGGAAGCAAGGTAACCCTCGAAGCGTTTCTTGATGTCGATCTGGGTGTTGCTCAAACCCGGCGCCTCTTCTCCCGCGGCCCTCGTCAGTGTATTACCCGCCTGGTCTATGACAGCCACATACTGGGGATCGAGACCCTCGACACTGTATGCAACGAGGTTCGTGATTCCAAGAATCTGTGATTGAGACAGTGAGAATCCGCGTCGAAGATTCAAAACAACCGACGCCGTGGCCGGTTTGTTCCCCTCCTTGAATATGCTCTCCTTCGGAAACACGATGTGTATCCTGGCTTTGTCCACCGCCGTAAGGCTGCCGATCGTCCGTGACAACTCGCCCTCGAGTGCCCGCTTGAGGTTCAGTTTCTGGACGAAATCGGTGACACCGATCTCGTTATTGTCGAATATCTCGTACCCTACCCCACCCGTGTGGATCACGCCCGCGGATGCCAGGTTGATCCTGAACTCTGCAACCTTCTCGGCCGGGACGAGGATCGTCGTACCCCCTCGTGTTACCTTGTACTCCCCACCCATCTGTTCCAGCTCCTGGGCCACCTCTCCCGCACTCGTGATGTCGAGGTCTGAAAAGAGAACGGCGAAGCTGGGTTTCCTTAACCACATAGAGAAGATAATCAGGCTTATCACGACGGCAATGACTATGCCGCCGAGGACCACCCTCTGGCTGAAGCTTAAACCCGTCCACGCACCCTGAATCCGCATCAATGTCTCATCCATCCCTGCCAAGATGTTTCCCCCCTCCGGTAATCGCTGACTGTTTCCCGCTACGGGTTCATGACCTTCGCGGACCGCCCGAAGCGGCCGGGGCCGGTATCATTCCCGTTACATCCTCATCTGCATAAGCTCGCGGTACGACTCGATCAGCTTGTTCCGCACCTCAAGCATGAGTCCGAACGCGAGGCGTGCTTCTTCGGCAGCTATCATGACATCGTGTGCTTCGACCGGCGCTCCGGCGATCGCGGCGTTCGACATCGCGGCCGCCCTTGTCTGGAGAACATTCGTATCGTTGAGCAGACCGTTCAGCATCTCGCCGAATCCGCTTTTCGGCTTCTGTGACTGCTGCCCGTACGCCCTTTGAACATGCTGTGCGCCGACCGGATTGATCTTCATGCCTCAACTGTCCCTTCGCTAGATATCGAGCGCCTTGAGAAACATATCCTTGGCGGACTGGATCGCCGTCACGTTCGCCTCGTAAGCTCTCGTTGCGGTGATCATGCTCACCATCTCGTCTATGATATTGACGTTGGGCATCTGCACTATGCCGTTCTCATCCGCGTCAGGATGCCCCGGATCGTACTTCAGGGTGAACGGGGTGCTGTCATCCACTTCAACGGTTCCCTCGGGAAACTCCGCGGCGCGGGCGGCTCCCGCCACCGGAAGCGACCCTTT
>DAOVFR010000185.1 GCA_030672805.1 Candidatus Krumholzibacteriota bacterium | reverse complement strand
TGGCGACGCCCGACGTTATCGCGATGGCCTCCCATTCGCCCGAGAGAAGGCCCCCGCCGGCGATGGTGACCCAGACGATCAGGCCGGCAATGATGCCCATGAGGCTGAACGCGATGTGCAGCGCCGCACATATCGTAACATGCTGTTTCATAATAGTTCCTTTCCTGTCGCCGGCATGGGTTCGGTCTGCCCGGCTCTGTCCCTTCAGTTCCGGTTTCGATGACGGTTGTTCATTATTGTACGTTGCCGGAGCGTGATTGGTTTCCCGAGCGCTGGTATTTCTCTGGCGTATTTTTTCCTTTGGCATGAGAAAGGCGATGGTTGCTCCCCAGCCGCCACCGTTCTCCTGCGCCAGCCTGAACGAGGAAACCCCGGGCAGCCGCGCAAGTATCGAGCGGACGATCTCACGCATTGTTCCCGTGCCCTTGCCGTGTATGATGCGCACCTGCAGGATACCACGCTCCCTGCATTCGGCTATGTAGTGGGGCACGAGGTCCTTGACCTCGGACGGCTGGAACGCGTGCAGGTCGAGCGTGCCGTCTATCGGCAGCTCGACGGGTTCGTGTTCGTTCATGATTCTTGCTGCCTTGCCTTGTCCTTCGACTCTCACCCCGGGACGGACCGGCCGTCACCGTACGGCGGGGCGGCTGTGCTCATCACAATCTGGAAAGTATGAATCTCGATTTGCCTGACCTGGTCAGGGGGATGTCCTCGACTATCTCGAAGTCGACGGTGAAGTCCTCTCCGCAGTTCTCCGCGATCTTCGCGGCGAGCGTCTTTCTGTGCCCATCCTCCCAGCCCTTTCCCGGGACGATCCTGAAGACTATTCCGCCCGGCGATTCCTGTACGATCTGGAACCTGTGGATCCCGGGGACGGCCCGTGACAACCATGTCCAGAAGAAGCCGCCGACCTTTTTCCCCGAAGGGGTCACGATCACGTCGAACGTGCGGCCCTCTATCTTCTCTATCAGGGGGTGTCCCCGTCCACAAGGGCATCGCCGGGAGGTGCGAACGGCGAGATCGCCGGTCCTGTATCGGATAAAAGGCATGAAGAGATTGGAGAAATCGGTGATGACGAGCTCGCCTGTTTCCCCTTCGGCGCACGGTCTTCCGTCCTCTCCCACTATCTCGGCGCAGTAGAGGTCTATGAACAGGTGCAGGCCGGCGTGACGCCCACATTCCATGGCAACATTGGCGAATTCCCTGCTGCCGTACCGGTTGAACACCTCGCTGCCGAAGACCCTCTCGATGATCTCGCGCTGATGGGGGAAGAGCATCTCCCCGCTGGTGACGACGGCATTCGGTTGACAGGCGGCAGCACCGGTGCGTTCGCAGAAATCGGCGAGAAGCGAGATGGCCGAAGGGTAGCTGACTATGTATGCCGGCCTGAACCGGCGCAGCCTCGCCGCTTGACGGCTCATTTCCTCCTCCGACATATCGAAGGTCGACAGGGGCATGATGTTGTTGAAGTAGTTCTTGATAGAGGCCGAGATCCTGTCTGCCATAGGCCTGCCCAGCGCGAAGCCCCAGAGTATCGCCTGACGGTCCCCTATATCGATCCCCGCCCACCTGTAGGTGCGGATCGTGTTAGCCCTGCGCCCCGGTCCGGCGCTGTGGTCGTTGAAGAAATACAGCGGTTCGCCGGTCGAGCCTCCGGTACTCGATCTGTACCCTTTCCTCGCGGGGTTGGTAGTGACCAGGCGGCCGGATTCAGCGCGGATGATCTCCTTGGTGAGAAAGGGAAGCGCGGCGAGATCTTCAGGGCCGTGCACATTCTCCGGCCGCAACCCGGCGCGGTCCATCGCGTCCCTGTAGTAGGGGACGTACCTGTAGGCCTCTGCAAGAGTCTCGCGCAGTCTCAGAGCCTGGATCTCCTCGAGCCGCTCGAGCGGGAGACGTTCCATGCTCTCGAGCTCGGCCAGATCGGCCAAGAGGCCTTCCCGTTTGATGGCCCTGTAAGCGGGGTATATCAGTCTTCTGACCAGCGCGGCCGGCAAAGGAGGCAACATCTCTATAGCTCGGCTTTCATTCGTCAGGATAACCCGGTTCGACAGTCGGTTCATATTAATCGATGGGCCGGCATCCACCAACCTGATTTTGATCTCCGGCCGTCTTGCGAGACGCGGCCGGTATGGCAAAGCATGCGTTGACTTGAGCACTCCGGCTGATTTAACTTGAAGCTTCGAGTTTACTATGAATCAGCACCATCTCGCGGGACGATCCTGGATGAGGAAGATCCTTTTTTGCATTCCCAATCTGACGGGCGGAGGAGCCGAAAGGGTGTTCGTTCACCTGATGAACAACCTTGACAGGGACAGGTTCTCCGTCGAGCTGGCGCTTTTCCGGAAGAAGGGCATATTTCTTGGTGAGCTCGCCTCGGACGTGGTCGTGTACGATATGAATACCGACCTCAAGGGTGCTTTCTCGAGGTTGCCGCGCGTGATACGCGAGACGTCGCCCGACGTGGTTATCAGCACATTGAGCTATACGAACATGGTCGCGGGCTTCTCGAGGATGAGGTCGAGGAGGAGCGAGGCGCTCTTCTTCGGCCGGGAGACGGGGATCCCGTCGATCAGATCGGGCATCGCACGATCTCCATGGAACGCGAAATGGCTGTACAGGTGGTCGTACAGATACCTGGACCGGATAATCTGCCAGTCCGGCGACATGCTGGCCGATGTCCACGAAGTGTACGGCGTCCCGCTCGACAGGATGGTGACGATAAGTAACCCGGTGGACACGGCGTGGATCCGCGGCAGGGCCGTGGAGGAAAGACCGGCCTGCTTCGACGGGAACAAGGTGAACGTCGTCGCCGTCGGCAGGCTTCACAGGCAGAAGGGGTTCGACATGCTCCTTCAGGCGATGGCTCGTACGGAAGGGAGCGGGATCCATCTGCATATCCTCGGAGAGGGAAAGCTGTCCGGGGAGCTGCGTGCCCTGGCCTCGGAGCTCGGCATGACGGGCAGCGTCACTTTTCACGGGTTCCTGAGCAATCCCTATCCGTTCATGCAGGCCGCGGACGCGTTCGTCCTCAGCTCCAGGTACGAGGGGTTTCCCAACGCCCTGGTCGAGGCGCTCGCGCTCGGCTGTCCCGCGGTGGCCTTCGACTGCCCGGGCGGCATCAACGAGTTGATCGAAAGTGGCGTGAACGGGGAAGTAGTCCCTCTCGGGAATGTCGAGGCGATGGCCGAGGCGCTCGTCCGTGTCGCCCGGGGCGATTTTGACAGGGAGAGGATAGCCGGGGAAACGGCCGGACGGTACGGTATCGAGACGATCGTCGGGCGGTACGAGAGGCTTTTCGAGGGGGAGATCTAGCCGGCTGGCGCGGGCTGCAATACGATGAACATTTTGATCATAGAGGCATATACCGACGGGAATGTGGGATCGTGCGCACTCGTCGAGAACGCGATCAGGATCCTTCGCGGGAGATTTCCAGGCGCCAGGATCAGGGTCATGGCCCACAGGCCGGACGTGTTCGAGGCGCTTTACCAGGTGGAGGCGGTCAGGGACGTATTCGAGTACCCCTTTCTCCAGCCGAGGATCCGCCAGATCCACTGGTTCTTCAAGACCGTTCTATGGATGGTCTTCTGTGGTGCGATGGCCTCGCTTCGTTCCCCCGAGAGCCTATCGAAGGGAAATTTCCCGTTCAAGCGGAAGCTCGAGCCTTTTCTCTGGGCCGATATAGCCGTAAGCGTCGGCGCGGAGAGGATAAACGACAAGTTTTTCAAGAACATATTATTCTCCCTCTACACGTATTCCCTTATCGGCAGGCTGGGCAGGAAGTTGGTGATCTTCCCCTCGACGATCGGACCCTTCCTGTTCGGCTGGTCGAAGTTCCTGGCGGGAAGGGTGCTCGGGAAGATAGACCTGATATACGCGCGCGACGAGCTTTCCGAGAATATAACGCGGGAGCTGGTCGGCGGTGCCGCCGGGACGATCGTCAGGACAGCCGACATCGCGGTCGCCCAGGAATGGCTGCCCAGGGAGGAGTCGCTCGGGCTCATACAAGCCGAGGAGGGGGATCTTATCGTCGGGATCTCCGCGATGAGATGGAGCTATTTCAGGAACAAGGTGGAGACGCCGTTCAGCAACTATGCTGCTTACGTGGAGGAGATGGCGAAACTCGCCGACTCGCTCGTATCGAGGCACTGTGTGAAGATAGTGTTCTACCCGACGAACTTTCCCGTGCACGGCTGCAGGGAGGACGATCTCACCACGTCGCTCGAGATAAGGGACCGGATGACCCGCGGCGAAGAGGTGAGGGTTCTCGAGGAGCTGCCCACGCCATCGGAGCTGAAGGGCATGCTCGCCTGCAGCGAGCTGAATTTCACCACCAGGATGCATGCATGTATATTCTCGACCGGATCGGGAACGCCGACGATCTCGATAAACTATCTTTTCAAGGTGCGCGAGTACATGCGGTCGCTCGGTATGGAGGAGTTCTCGATCGATATCGAAGAATTCAACTCCGAATGGGCGCTGGGAGCGTTCGAGAGGATGTGGCCAGAGCGGGAGCTCTGGCGGGACAGGATCACGAGGGCGATAGAGGAGAGGAAAGAGGACCTGAGCCGAGCGATGGAGCTGGTCGATGATCTGGTTCGATGAAGGGGAGATACTGCAGTTCGACGCTGAGCGCTGCTGCCAGTGCGGCGGATGTCTCGCCGCCTGCGACGCAGGCGCGCTCGAGCGCCGCGAAGCCGGCGACGGCTGTTTCGAGATCGTCTGGGACGAAGGTTCCTGCACGAGATGCGGTCTTTGCGTATCGGTCTGTCCCGCCCCTGAGCTTCCCCGAAAGGCTCTCAACGAGGAGGCACTCGGCAGGATCAGGGCGGCTTATATTGGATACGCCGCGGACGGGGAGCGGCGCAGGTCGTCGTCATCGGGCGGTGTGGCGAGGTCCCTGGTCGAATCGGCCCTCGAGACGGGCGCGGCCGACGAGGCTTACTGTCTCGTCTCATCCGGCGAGCCGCCCTGGGTGGAGGGGGCCCATCTCGAAAGAGGGTTCTATCCGGCCGTGCTGGCCAACTCGACTTACAGGCCCGTGCCCTTTCTCGAGAACTGCAGGGCCGTGGATCGGGGACGGACGCTGGCCGTCACGGGGACAAACTGTCAGCTCCTCGCCCTGGAGAGACTGTACGGCGAGCGGGGAGTCGAGCTTCTCCGGATCGGCCTGCTTTGCAAGCAGCAGAAACACCTCGGTTTTACAAGGTTCATAAGAAGAAGGCTTCGCATGAGCGTGGAAGAGGAGGAGCAGGTCTCCTACAGGGGAGACGGCTGGCCTGGCAGGATCTCCTCCGCGGGAAGATCGCTCGATTTCTCGGCCGCCGCCGCCCTGGCCTTCGACAAATGGCTCTGGACGCTGCCGGGGTGCATGTATTGCGCGAACGCGATGGGAGA
>DAOVFR010000216.1 GCA_030672805.1 Candidatus Krumholzibacteriota bacterium | reverse complement strand
CCGATATCGCCGTGATAACAAGACCGGACGGCAGCAAGGTCACTCTCGGGCAGATCGCGATCCTGACAGACGGGTTCGAGGATACCGACCTGCAGGTCTCCACGCAGGGAAAACCTGCCGTATTCATACAGATCTACCGCGTGGCGAACCAGAGCGCCCTCGAGGTCGCCGCGTCGGTGAAAGAATATGTCAGGAGTATTCGGAACGATCTCCCCGAAGGCATGGATATCGTCTACTTCCGGGACATGTCAGTCATACTCAAGAGCAGGATCAACCTTCTCGTGAGGAACATGGCGCTCGGCCTCATTATCGTCGTAGTGCTGCTGAGCCTCTTTCTCAATTTCAAACTCGCTTTCTGGGTGATGATGGGAATTCCGATATCATTCGCGACGGCCCTTTGGCTGCTTCCCGCTTTCGGTATATCGATCAACATGATCTCGCTGTTCGCCTTTATCCTCATACTCGGCATAGTCGTCGACGATGCCATCGTGATCGCGGAGAATGTCTACAGGAAAAGAGAGATGGGGCTTCCCGCCTTCGAATCCGCCGTCCAGGGAGCTGCGCAGGTGAGCAGACCGGTGATATTCGCAATTCTCACGACAATTGCCGCCTTCTGGCCCCTGTTGATGGTTAGCGGCACAAGGGGCAACATTATGCGTAACATCCCCGTCGTCGTGATACTTGTCCTTGCCGGTTCACTCGTGGAAGCCCTTCTGATCCTTCCGGCCCACCTTTCGAGGAGCCGCTTCGGAAAACCCTCAGGGGTTACCGGGGATAAAATGGGCAAACGCGCTGACAGATTGCTAAGGCAAATCATAAGAGGTCCTTACCGGAAACTGCTCGCGCTTTGTCTGAGGTGGCGGTACGCAACGTTCGCAATCGGCCTGGCTATTCTGATAATCACGGTGGGCATGATCACCGGCGGCAGGATCAGGATGACGATCTTCCCCAAGATGGACGCGGACCATCTCACCTGCTCGGTCGTCATGCCTCCCGGCACTCCTGCAAGCAGGACCAATGAAATCCTGCGGTCGATCGAACAGGCGGCGATCGCCGTGATGAAGGAAGCGGAGAGCAAAAGACCCGAAGGGTCGCCACCGGTGATGGAAAACTACTTCTCTCTTATCGGCGTCCACATGACTGGACGCGGACCGATGTCCTCGACGTCAAGCGGCGGCCATCTCGCCCAGGTGCACGTCAAGCTTCTCGAGGGTGAAAAGAGAAATATCAAGGCCATGTACCTTGCCGGCAAATGGCGGAAGAAGGTCGGGCATATCATCGACGCCGAATCGGTCACCTTCCAGGGGCAGCTCGGCCATTCGAGCGTTCCGATCGAGGTTCACCTCTCATCGCGGGATCACGTCAAACTGGTCGAAGCTGTCGAGGATATGAAGGAACGGCTCAGGGAGTATCCCGGGCTGACTGATATCAACGACAACTACATGCCGGGCAAGGAAGAGATGCAGCTCAAGCTCAAACCCGGGGCGAGGAGCCTCGGCATCACGCTGAACGACCTGGCACAGCAGGTGCGCGGCGCATTCTACGGGGCGGAGGCGCTGAGGCTCCAGCTCGGTCAGGACGAGGTCAAGGTCCTGGTGAGATATCCCGACGGGGAAAGGCGATCACCCGGTTCTATCAGGGATATGCGCATCCGAACGCCTGACGGAACAGAAATCCCCTTCTGCCGCGTGGCCGAGGTGAACACGGTCCGGGGTTACGCAACGATCACGAGAACTCACCGCCACAGGGTGATCGCCGTCACGGCCGACGTGGAGGAAGGACGGGCGAACCCCAAAGAAGTGAATTTCGACCTCGAAATTAATATTCTCCCGCGTATGCGCGAGACTCACCCGGAGATCGGGTTCGACATCGAAGGCGCCGGCAGGGAGGACAGGGAATTTCTACAGTCCGTGCTCAGATCGTTCATCCTGGCGCTTTTTCTCATCTACGCCCTGCTCGCCATACCTTTCAAGTCCTTCGCCCAGCCCCTGATCGTGATGGCCGCGATACCGTTCGGCATGGTCGGAGCCGTCCTCGGCCACGTGATCATGGGTTACGATATAACGATGATGAGCCTCTTCGGGATGGTCGGCCTGTCAGGTGTCGTGGTCAACGACTCGCTCATCCTGATCGAGGCGACCAACAGTATTCACAAAGGGGGAAAGACTCATATCGATGCGATTTCGACGGCCTCATCGCTGAGATTCAGGGCGATCATCCTCACGTCGATCACGACCTTCGGCGGACTGACGCCGATGCTTCTCGAGCGCAGTATCCAGGCGAGATTCCTCATTCCGATGGCGGCCGGGCTGGGATGGGGTATCCTTTTCGCCACGGGCATCACACTGCTGATAATCCCGAGCCTCTACCTCATCCTCGAGGATATTCACCGCCTTACCGGCCGGATCTTCCGTCACCCTGCTCGTTAAAAGGGGACAATGAACGCTATTCCTCGCTTTATCTATATATGATCGGCGGCAAAATTCACGTGAGCAGGGACGCATAGAGGAGCGGTATCATGATCTCGTGGTGTCCGGTGATCGATATCGCCTTTCCCCCGAAGCTCGCCGGTCTGGCCAGCACATTCTCTTGGGGCCTGTAATGCCTGATCATGTCGAGGTTGCATGTTGTGAGCTTGTCGAATGAAGCGCCTAGATTGCGAGCGATGCTGAACGCCTTCAGGAATACCTCCGGCAGGATCACTGCGGACCCGACGTTCAGAACAACGCCTCCGCTGTTGCCGATTTTCTGCACGCGGTCGGAGAAGATCCGAAAATCACGGTGCGACAGGGCTCCCCAGGCGGCGCCGTCGAACCCCTCGTGCTGGTGGAGGATATCTGTTCCGACGGCAACATGCACGGTCACCGGCACGTCCATCCGGTAGGCCTGCGCCAGGATACTCATATTCCAGTGATCTGATCTTTTCTTCAGGAGGTAACGTCCAAGCGTCTCACCCAGTCCCAACCCGTCATTTACTCCCTGCTTGACCGCCTCGAAACACGCGTCGGCCGTCTCCGACGCAAACCCGAAGATACCCTCATGGAGACTCGCCGGCACATCCTCCGACGTTTCACCGAAACAGGCAATCTCCGTGTCGTGGATCAACCCGGCTCCGTTCATCGCGACGGCGGTAACATACCGTTTCTTCATCAGCTCGATGAGATATGGTGACAGGCCGCACTTTATCACGTGGGCGCCGATCATCCAGATGATCTCGTTTTCCTTCCCCGCAACGGACCTGCGCATGGCAAGCAGCAGTTCTTTCCAGTCACGCACCGCGAGATGGTCGGGAAGCGATTTGAGCCACCGGGCGAACGTCTTGCCACCCTTTAGTGGTTTGCCGAAACTGTCCACGGAGACCCTGCTCGACCGTTCGCCGATGGATACCGTTTTAACCCGGGAGAGATCGACTTCATTGAATTTGCCCGTCACCGTCCGGCATCCCTTCTCTCGTTATCGTTCTGAAAGCATCGGCGCTCAGATCGTAATCCTTCAGCACCGCCTCGAACGCCCCGACAATAACCTTGGAGCGCATGAGAACGGGCATTTTTACCGTATCATCGGTGAGCCATATTGTCAACTTTCCCTTGTTCTCGAAGATGCCCGTCGTCTGCATGACCGGCTCGATCACGATGCAGTCGAATTCGCCGGCGGGGACCGATATGCGCTCCTTTCCGAGAACCTTCACGAAGATCGGGTAGTTCTTCCCTCCCGTGTGGTTCGCCATGGCAACCGCCTGCCCCACTCCGACAGAGAGTGTCCTGAAGTAGTAAAGCGCCGAGAGAAAATCTTGAGTGTTCGGCGGAATGGCCACCTCCCTGTCAGCATAGACCGCCACGTGCCGCCTCTGGTCAAAGACGACCTTCTCGTCACGTTTGAACCTGCCCTCCCTCAGGTGCTTCTCGAACCGTACCGAAAAGAGGTTTTCATGGTCCATGAATGACTCGACACGGTCGCGGACCTTGAAGACGATATCGAAGGCCCTGCTCGTTCTTGCCGTCGAGATGATGTGGTACGTCGTGACGCTGTCCAGAATTGCGATGTTCCGGATCTCGAGTGTTGCGTCACCGGCATAGATAAGCCCGTACTGAATGGCGAATGTGAGCCGCTCCCCCTCCCCGAACGGCACGACCTCCGGAAACGCATGAACGAGTTCGAAGCCCTCGAGCTGTGGGTCCCGGGAAACGACTCCCGTCTGTGATTCGGCAGCGTCTCTGCCGGGGATCTTCCCGGCAATGTTCTCGGCGGGCCATAACTGTCCTGAAACGAGGACAATCAGTGCCGCACCGATTATTACCCTGATCGAACGCATTCTAAAGACATGTAACCA
>DAOVFR010000195.1 GCA_030672805.1 Candidatus Krumholzibacteriota bacterium | reverse complement strand
TGAAGGGTGCAGGGATGGAACGGAGAAACCACGCGGCACTACACAGGCCGAACATGCCGTGCACCGTGATGTACCGGAGAACTCACGATTCATCCCCCGTTCCGTGCGTGACGAGGTATTTACAAGGGATGGCGGCCGGTGCACCTTCGTAAGCCCGAATGGAACGAGGTGTTAATAGAGATGGAACCTGGAAATCGATCATATCGTTCCGTTTTCGAGGGGCGGGGATAACAAAGCAGGCAATCTCCGCTTGCTGTGCCCGGAACATAATCGTCTGGAAGCAGAAAGAGCCTACGGAAAAGAGTTCATGCAGAGGTATTACCGCACTGGATGATGGGGTAAAGACCGCCGCGGGTGGCGCCCAAGCGGGGCCCCCTACGCGCACAGACGAGTTGGGATCCCCCCGCATGTAGCCTTAAGCGAGCACGGTGGGGATGATCGGAGACAGGACCCGCGGTGTGGGTGTGCGGTATTAACGCAGGGAATGAAACTGTGGAACGTGTGTACGGGAAAGAGAGTGTAATGGTGGTACACACCCGCTGCGGAGCCACTGGTGTTAGGCGCCCGCTTGTATCGCGCGGCGCCACGTGTTACATTAGCTTCAGAAACCGTCTATTCATGAAGGGATACTGCGTATGAAACGGTGCGCGTTGGCAGTTTTAGTTTCGGCTGTACTTTGTCTCTCATCCCCGTTGTACCCGGAAACAGGGATAGACAATCTCGCCATGTCGTTCTTTCTCAGGGGCGTGTTCCTCGAATCGAGAAAAGATCTCGTGCATGCGTACAGCTTCTACACGTACGCGGCGAGCCGCTCGAAGGATAACAAGGTGATACAACTCCGTCTCGCGCGAGTGACACTGGAGCTGGGGGAACTGGAGAAGGCGAGAACACATGCCGGGAATGTTCTCGAACAGGACCCCTCCGACAGTGAAGCGCTCCTGCTGCTTGCGGAAATCGATTACGACGATGGCAATTTCGACCTTGCGCTCTCGCATGCTAAAAAACTTTACAAGCGGAACGGTGTGGCGAAATTCGATATCCTGAAATTCATGGCAAGGATCTATCTTGAACGGAAAAGGGTTCCCGATGCGAGGGTCGCGCTGGAAGAGGCCCGCGATCTGAACCCGGGAGACCTGTATGTTCTGTACAAGCTCGGTTTCATCTATGCCGGGGCGGGAGAAGTCGAGAAGGCGATCGATACGTTCAGGCAGGCGGCCGAAGCGAACGCGGGTGTTGCCGATATACATGTCGCCCTCGCATCGCTGCTTCGCCAGACGGGAAAACTGGAGGAAGCGAAACGGTCCTACCGTAACGCCCTCCAGATCGATCCGACGAACCGTAACGCCCTGGGCGATATGGCAGGCCTCCTGTACGATACGGGTGAATTCGGCGAGGGCGTGAGGATTCTCGAACCGCTTTACGAGGCACAGCTTCTCGGCGACGGTGGAAAGATCCACCTCGGAAAGTTTTACTGCCGTGCAGGCGAGAGCGGGAAAGCGCTCGAGATCTATACCGGCCTGTTGATGAAACTCGGCGAGAAACCGTCGCTGCTCCGTATCATTGCAGAGGTCGAGATGGATATTGGCAATCTGAGAAGCTCCTATGAACATCTAAGCAGGTTGATCGTGATCGAACCTGACAATTTCTCCAACTATATCGGACTCCTTCTCATCGCGTACGGCATCACCGGCAACGAGGCGTTGCCCGGCGAAGAAATAGTTATACCGCGCGATGAAGCAGCAGCGATCATGGAAAAGGCGGTCGATCGGATCGATCCGGCTTCGGCGGATGATCACTACCTGATCGGGGCGATCTGCCGGAAGGCGAAGGAGAATGAAAGAGCCGGGAAATTTCTCCTGAGGGCCGAGGAACTCAACCCCGGCGATCCTAACACGCTTCTCGAACTTGCCACATACTTCGAGATACAGAAACAGTTCGATGAAGCATTGAAGCGTGTCGTTACCCTGTACGAGAAGGACCCGGAGGACGCCTCACTCGGTAATTTTTATGGTTACCTCCTGGCGGAGAAGGGGGAGCGGCTCGAATTCGCGGAGCAACTTCTCAGAAAGGCGCTCGAAGCGGAACCGGACAACGGGTACTTTCTCGACAGTCTCGGCTGGATCAAATACCGGAAGGGGGAGTACGACAGTGCCATGACAATCCTCAAGGCCGCGATCGAGAAGGCCGGTGAAGACCCGGTGATCTGGAAGCACCTGGGCGAGACCTACATCAAGCTCGGACTTCCGGCCGAAGCCCTTTCCGCCTGCCGGAAATCTCTCAGCCTCGATCCGGAAGACGAGGATGTTCGGACCATGGTCGAAACCCTCGAAACGTCTCGCCAGGCACCGGAGAAATAGCATGAGAAGAGCATATTATCTCATTGTTATTATGTTTCTTGTGCAATCTTGCGCCTCGCGTCCGGTTCGGATGAGACCGTTTGACTGCGATGAGGAGTTTCCCGGGCTCTTTCCCGTTCAGGATGCATACGGTGAGCTGACGATCACGGGGATGGCGAAGATCGAGATGCCCCGCTACAGGCTTAAAGGGGCGTGCAGGGTCCGGTACGGGTCCGGCGAGGGACTGAGGCTCGATTTCCAGCATTCGAGCCTTTTTGGTTCATACCGTGAGGATGCTACCATTGTTGTGAACGGGGATGAGATATTCATCATCGATCACGAACATGGGTGTTTTTATGACAACGATTCCACTCTTGCCATCCTGGGCGGGATCATGGATTTCCGCGTCTATGCCGAGGACCTTCTCTTCGCGCTGCTTCTCCGCCATCCTGACTGCCACGAATTCGAACAGGTAACGATAACGGAGAAGGACCATGAGTGGGTGCTCGACGGCCTGTGGCGGGAGCGGCATGTAGAGATCACGGGGAAAACGGGGAAAGGGCCGGTGACCGTCAGGCAATGCGTCGACGGTGGAGCAGCATGTTATATGATAAATTACGGTTACCCGGCGAGGAGCGGGAAAGTCCGCTACCCGTCGAGGATACGCATTACACGCAGTAATGGACAGGGACGCATATCGTTCGAGGTCATCGATATTGTTACGGCCGGCGGCCGTTCCGGTTTGCCACGTGACCGAGTAACGGCTGGCGGCGATGGAGGGAATTGACGAATTGATCTTACAAGGGAACTTTACCGTTCCAAAGGGGTATCAATCCAATGGATGAAGGTAAAAAAGGAGATGACGGATTGGACCGCCACGACCATGCGCTGAGCCAGCGCAAGAAATTCGGTGAGCTGACTGATGAGGACCTCATACTGTGTGTCCAGGAGGGTGACAACCGTGCCTTCGACGTGCTGGTTGTCAGGTACAAGAACAGGCTTTACAATTACCTCTTCAGGATGCTCGGAAACGAGAGCGAGGCGGAGGAATTTGCACAGGAGGCTTTTGTCAAGGCCTACATCAACGCTGACAAGTACAAAACGGTCGCAAAGTTCTCGACCTGGCTCTACACGATCGCCACGAACCTGGTGCGCAACCGCATCCGGAATATCAAGAGGAGACCGAAGATGGTCAGCCTGTGGTCGGAGGACAACAACAGGGAAAATGGAAAGTGGGTCGATCTGAAGGACGAATCCGAGAGACCGGACTTCGACATGGAACGGAAGAGCCTCAACGAGCTCATCCAGAGAACGATAGAGCGGATACCGGAAAATTACAGGCCTTCATTCGTTCTGCGGGAGATCGAGGGTCTCAGTTACGAGGAGATCGCAGCCACTACGGGCCTGAAACTTGGAACGGTGAGATCGAGGATCAACCGGGGCAGGGTGCATTTCAGAAAGATCATTGCTCCGCTTCTTGCTAGAGAACAACAGTTAAAGGGGAAAACATTATGAGATGCGGGAAGGCACGGGATCTGTACTTCAAACTCTGTGACGATCTGCTGAATGAGGCGGAGAAGATGCAGCTTCAGATGCACCTGGATGAATGTCCGGACTGTTCGGAGTTTACCGTCGAGATGAATCGCTGCAGGGAAATGCTGAAAGGCCTGCCGGAAATGGAACCGTCGGAGAATTTCGAGTGGAACCTGAAAAGACGAATCCTTCAAGAGAAAGCGAGAGCCGTGCGGGACGTGGGCGGGAGCGTCTTCGGGAATTGGCGCTGGGGGCTGAAGTTCGCAGCCAGTGCCGCCGCCGTGGTCATCGTTGTGCTGACCGGAACATGGATGATGGTCGGGAGGGACTCTGAACGGGAACCGATGGTGCGGATGACCGAAGGCGGTCCGAGGATTACAACGGGACGGTATGCCGTCGCGACGAGGAATCCGGGTCTCGTGAACTTACAGAACAGGAATCACCCTGCAGGACTGCGGATGGTATCGGATGAGTCCGGCAAAGGCGCCCGTGACGCCGGCACGTCGTGGCGGCCAGCCTACCAGTTTGCCGCCGACACGCGGGTCGATTCCCTGCAGAGGGAAATCGAACTCCTAAAGAATCATATCGAGCAGGTCGAACGTGAAAACCTGATCTTTCGAAGATTGTACTATCAGGAACGCGCACGCCGTTAGAACTTCTTGATTTCCTTGATTTCCTGCTTGCCCGTCCAGTCACTTCCACGTATTGTTGAATATGGAGGTTGTGATGAGACGGGTGGCTTTTATATTCCTTGTTCTGTTCCTGGTATATCCTTCCTGTTCACAGCGGTCGTCATTTCCGCCGGTCGGTTCGTACAGCAACGTCATGCTCGTAACCGAGGACGGCCTGATGTCCGGTCCCGTCGAGGAAATGATCCGCCTGCTGCAGCATCCCATCGACTACTACACGAAGCTGGAGCTGCAATTCAAGGTCAGGCTCGTCTCCGTCGAGCAGATGCGAAAGGAAACGCCGTCGAAGAACACGGTCATATTCGGTCTGGCAGGCGCGGGGGAGACCGGAAGGGTCATCGAGGGCTCGATCGGAGGAGCGGCCGTACGAACCGTTCTCGAGGGAAGGAATCATATCTTCAAAAGGCTCAACTACCCCGCAACGGGCCAGCTCACGCTGATCGTAGCAGCCGGCTCGTGG
>DAOVFR010000027.1 GCA_030672805.1 Candidatus Krumholzibacteriota bacterium | reverse complement strand
TTGGGTTCGGGCAAGCGTGAGCGCCGCCTTTCCTTCATCACCTTGACGTTCACGACTTTCCGCCGGTACGGGCCGCCGTCGCCGGTCCTCGTCGTTTCGGCGTTCGCCAGGTTCTCGGCGACTGCATCGAGCTTCATGCGCTGCACCGACAATCCCGCGGCGCTGATCCGCATCGTCCTGAATAATCCGATTCGGTTCATCTCATTCACCTCTCACCGGGCATATGCCCATTAACGATGCTTGCCAGTGATCGCCGACCTGATCATCTCGACCCGCCCCCTGGTCAGCTTCGTGCCCATGTTATACAACAGGTTCGTACTTGCGAGATCGATCATCTCGGTCTCCATGTTCACGTTGTTCGTTCCATTGGAATAGCCGGTCTTTTCCTCAATGACTTTCGTGAACTGCCGTGACGGCATCCTTATCGGAATGCTTCGCGGCGGCATGGGAACGGAGGTCAGCCGTAAACGTCTCGTGCACGCCTTTTCCAGGTTCTCCTCGAACGAGACTCTCCTGCTCCGGTATCCCGGTGTCTGGACATTCGCTATATTCTCCGATGTCACCCTCTGGCGGAGTGCGTACGCGTCAAGGGCACGTTTTAAATACTTGATGCCGGTTCGCGGCATGACGTATCCCCGTATCATCATCGCTCTCCTCTATAAGCTGCTCGAATACCTGCTCACGACATACTCTCCGGGTACCCGTGCGACTCCCCCCGCCCGGTGCATGGAAGAGCCTGCGGCATTGAACAGATCCTCGTTCTCCCGCTCAACAGCCAGGATACGCTCGACGAGAGCAGAGAGATCGTCGATCGCCGCCGCGACGGCCGCCGGCCTCGCTCCGCCATTCATCCGGTACCGGCGTTTCTCGCCCCCCGTCGACTGTTCGATTTCCTCGATCTCGTGCATGATCCGGTTCTTGTCTTCGAGGATCGTGATTACCTCCGACATCGGCCGCCTCGTGCGCAGTGCTTCCCGCTGGGCCTCGGAGAGTTCGAGGATCCTCAGGTAACAGACCCGCTCCTGTTCGTAACTTCGAAGCAGTATGTCCTCGTATTCCTGCATTGAACGTCCTTTACAGAGTTCCCGGCGGCAAGTTCGCCGTCACTTCCTTGAATCGTTCTATGTACTGCTGCCAGAAGCAGGACGACGCCTGGGCCGGATCCTGACTGCAGATCGACAGGTACTGTTCGAGAGCCGTGTCGAGACGTCCCTCTAGAAAATCGAACCCGGGAAGCCACGTACGGACCTTGGTGGCGAGGGGGATGTCACCGTGCTCGATAATGGCGGCAACGATCGCCTTCGCGTCGGCGAACTCCCCGCTCAGAACAGAGGTTCTCCAGAGCCATTCGAGGAGCCTCCTCGCCTGGCAAGCGTCGAGCTCATCTGGATGGACCCTGCCGACGAGCCATTTGCACAGTCCGTACGCCGTCCTCCACCTCCCGCGGTCACCGTTGATCCTGACCTCGAGCAGGACCGACCCGGTCTCGGGGAGGAACCGTTTAAGACGCCTGTAACGTTTCTCCAACCAGCCGGGGTCGGTCTTTTTCAGGTACAGGTAATCGAGTGCGGCCAGAAGCTCGGTGCCGAGCTCCCGCTTGAGAGGGGACGACCAGAACTCCGACCCGTCCAGCACTCCGGAGAGAAGGAGTGTATCGGAAAGCTCTATGCCGCACTGCAGAAGGCCGCGAATCGTTTCTTGCTTAAAATACTCTTTCGTGTCGATACGCCGGAGCAGTTTCCACCAGGAGCGGGCGTCTTCGTACATTTCGAGGTCTGTATAGCACTCCGCTATCCGCTCGACGCGCTCCAGGCCAATCCTGCCGCTCAGCGTATCGATCGGCATGTACATGCCGAGTAGTGAATCGAGATCCAAGCTTGTGCTGTAGAACAGGTCGAGCAGGGCGGGCACCCCGGCTTCGACTTCGCCTTCGATCTCTTTTTCCCATTCGGCCGCTCTCACGATCAGGTTGATATACGATCTGCGGCCACTTGATACTACGCCGCCCGATATACCGCTACCCACCATTCCACCGCCCGCGATTCCACCCCCCGATTCACCACCACAGCGGGCGGTATCAGGACATGCAAGAGCCAAGCTAAATAATAATGTTGTGATAAATACCCGACTCACAATGTTCCTTTCGCGCTGTCTTCACTTCCCCGTTGCGCAACGAGCATGCCACGCGTTTCAAACGGTCGAGATGGGAAACATCGTTCTCCCGGGGGGCAATTACGTCCGCGACGTATCACTTCCATTGTTCTGGTAAAGAGTTAGACGTCTCGCATCAAGTGCTTTCCGGTGGAAAAAGAGTCCCGGTATTTTCAATGTGTTTGAACCGGCACTGAACAGCCGGTATCTTTCCACTGGAAGCGGCAGGAAATCATCCAGTGGAATTCAGGTTTGATCTGTCGAAAGATCCGCACCGCGGGTGGCGCCGGGCGGGGCCCCCACCGCGCGCAGCCGGAAGCGAGCACGGTGGGGTTGACCGGCGACAGGACCCGCGGTGCGGGCATACGGGAAAGAGCGGAGGATACGTATCAGTGGAGCAGGATTATCTTTCTTGCAAGCTTCTGCTTGCCCGCCTGGAGGCGGTAGAAGTAGACGCCCGAGGCAGCCGGGCGGCTGTAGCAATCGGTGCCGTTCCACGTAACCGACTGCGGTCCGCGCTCCTGAACGCCGCCGACGAGGCGCCGTATCATGCGGCCAGAGACGTCGAAGATATCCAGCGTCACACGCCCGTCCCGGGGCAGGTAATACGTGATCGTCGTCGATGGGTTGAACGGGTTGGGCCTGTTCTGGTCCAGCGTGAGCTCCAGGGCGGGAACGGTGACCGGTCCGGTCTCGAAGAGGAACCACAGGCCATCCTCATCGATGACCTCGACACGGTATGAATACGATGTCCCGTTCGCGCATCCGTCGTCCATGAACATGTACGAGAGACCGTGTTGGATGATATCCGGCTCGAACAATTCTAACAACCGGCCGGCACCGGCACCTTCCGCGCGCGATATAACAAATCTCATGCTTTCACCGGCCTCGGCCAGCGTCCACTCGATGACGATCCGGGACATCTCCAGTCTGTACGAATAGCTCCGCAGGAAGGTCGCGGCGATAAGGTTGCCGTCATGCGTGATCCTCGTTGCATAGATATCGGTCCCCCCCGACTCGTCGAAATGCCGGTAATCCTCCCACGTTATGATCGCCCCGCCCGCACCGTCCGACGCGATCTGCGGGTTCCACTGCTTCCAGAGCTCCGTGCATACGGCCACCCCGTCCGGGTCCCACTGCGTGATGCCGTCACGATCGATCTTCTGCGTGTAGATGTTAAACTTGCCTAGGCGGGGATCGCGCCACGTTATTATGGCACCCCCCGCACCGTCCGCGACGATCCGCGGCGAGCGCTGGTTGTCTATCGCCCGGCATATCTCGGTCCCCCCGGCCTTCCACCGCGTACCGCCCGATGCATTCACCTTCTGCGCATAGATATCCCAGTTACCCAGCCTGTAGTCGTCCCACGTGATGATCGCGCCGCCCGCGCCGTCGGAACAGACCTGTAGATAATACTGTCCCCCCTCCCCGGTGCAGACGGCGATGCCGTTCGCGTTCCACCGGACGGACCCGCCGGCGTCTACCCGCTGTGCGTAGATATCGTAATCACCCCTTCTCCTGTCACGCCATGCAACCACGGCACCCCCCGAACCATCGGCCGTGACCCGGGGATACCACTGATCCGAGCCCTCCGTACAGAGCGGTACGCCGTCCGCCACCCACGATACAGATCCCGAAGCATCTATCCCGCCGGCATAGATGTCGTTGTTGCCGTCGCGGTTATCGACCCAGACGACGATCGCTCCCCCGGAGCCGTCCGGAACCATCCGTGGCAGATACTGGTCATGTTCCGCCGTCGATAGGGCAACGCCGTTCAGGGGCCACCGGACATTGCCGTTCGAGCCGATCCGCTGTACGTAGATATCCGAATCGCCGTCCCTCTTATCGACCCACGAAATGACGGCGCCGCCCGCGCCGTCCGGGATGACCTGTGGAAGGTGCTGATTCCCGTCGGCGAGGTTTATTGGAACACCGTCACGCATCCAGAGAAAGGTGCCGTTCATGTCGATCCTCTGCGCGAAGATGTCGTTGTTGCCGTTACGCTGGTCCCACCACGTGATGATCGCGCCCCCCGCGCCGTCACTCGCAATCTGTGGATCACCCTGGTTGCCGCTCGCCGCGCAGACGCAAACACCGTCGATTTCCCACAGTATGCCGCCGTTTCCCATTATCTTCTGGGCATAGATATCATTGCTGCCCTGCCTGTTGTCATACCAGGTGATAATGGCGACATCACCGTACGAAAGTATCTTCGGCCCGTCCTGGTTTTCCGACGCGGTGCAGACGGCAAGCCCCTCGAGAAGCCATTGGGCCCGTACCGGGGAGACAACCGCCGAAAGTGTACAAAGCACAGCAAATATCAATCTCTTCATCTCCGGGAACCCTTTTCCTCCGGACCGGTTCAAACCTATCGTTCTTTATCAATTGTAACCGGTGTAAACGCAAGCGATGTGCCATCGTGATTACGGAGGATATGATCCCTGTCAGTGGTGTGGCACGCCCGAACGGAAGCACCGCAACTCGTTATATTTCAGTGTATTAGAGGCAGAGACGCCCGTACCGGTCCGGCAGATGCAGTAACGCGTGCGTTGGTGTGGGGAATATGAATATTCCGTGGGAATACAAAATTTCGGGACCGGGGGAAAAAACTGCCACGGTACGGCCGTGAGGGTCCCCGAACGCTACAGGCGCATAAGACGTTTCAGCCGATCGGCCAGCTTCCTTACGACCTGCTCGCGCACTTCATCGGTATCGTAATAGCCGTCCTCGATCCGCTGCTGCACCTCGGCAATACGTTCGCCACGGACGTGGCCTATCGCTTCGGCACGCACGCGGGCCTTCGAGACAAGACGGCCGAGGCTGCTGACGCCGCTCGCCGCCTTCCTGCCGACCTTCGATTTGCCGCGGCGGACGGCCTTCTCTTCGGACTGAACGTTTCTGTCTCCGCTCAGGTCCTTGATCCTTCCCTGATCTATGTTGTTTATCTTCATCGAATGTCACCTCTATTCAGGGTATCTATCGTATCGAATACGTGTCAACACCATTTCCTGTATTCTGTATATACTTTTTCCGGGCCTTCCGCTCGAGATCGAGATTCTGGAGCTTCTTCTTGATCTCTTCCGAGATTAGTTTCAACCGTGCTCTCGTGATCGCGTCCCTCGATAGTATCCCGTTGATGAAAAACCCCAGGTTCTCATCCGTCCCGCCGTACCGGGACAGAGCACGGAGCAGATCATTTCGTTCCTCGAGTATCCCGGAAAGCAATTTGAAGTCCAAGTTGCCGATGAGCTGCTCTATCGCCCCGGTCTTCCTTGCAACCTCCACCTTTAACTCACTGACATTCAATATGTTAACGGCTGATTCCGTCATTGCCGTTTCTCCTTTTGAGCTCTCCCCAGGCCGAGCGCAGTTCCCGTACAAGTGGTAAGATTTCTTCTATTTTCCCGGCATTTTTTTCCATGAGAGCATTTACGACCTGCTTGTAGAAGAAAAAATAGAGTGCTTTGAGGTTCACGGCGATATCGCTCCCATCGTCCTTTACCGTCAGGTAAAGGTGATTGACGATATCCTGCGCCCGCCTGCATTCATCGAACGGCACTTCACCGTTGTTCATCTTCTCTACCGCCATGGTGAGGAACCTCGTCATGCCGTCGTACAGCATCGTGATCAGTGTGGCCTGATCATATGTTTCGATCCCGGCCTGCAAGTACTTGCCGGCTGCACTCCGCACCGTCTCGTTCATCAGCCCCATGTACCTTTCCAATCTCTAGTACCTTCTCGAGCTCCGGTAGTTTGTAATATTGCTGAGCGCACTGAACGCGCTCGTCATGTATTCACTCTGGGATTGAAGCTCCTGGATGGCGGTTTCGAGCTGGATGAACTGCTTGACCAGTCGCTCCTTCTTCTTCTCGAGTTTTGCCTCGATCAGGTCGATCTGCCCCTGGAACGAGTTCTCCATACCGGAGAGAGCCTGCTTGCGGTACGTGATAGCACCGCTGTTTACATCCGTGACGGTATTGACGTACTCGGAAACCCTTGTTCCAACCCCTTTCGATATCGTCACGTATCCCTGCGCCTCACCCTGTTCGGCGAGTTGCTCGGGACTGAGGGTCACGAGTATCTGGAGCCCGTCGGTGTATTCGTTGTCGTCGTCACCGGTAAGTATCCTGCCGCTGCCCGTCGCCACCTCACCGTTGATCGTACCGGCCACGTTGGTCCCCCTGGCCAGCACTCCAGCCGTGACGCCTATATCGCCGTAAATCGAATTTGACGCGACCGTCTCGAACTCCATCGTCGAGGTCGAACCGTAGCTTCGCGACGTGAACTCGAAATGGCCCATCCCCCCACCGTCATCCACGTAGATCACGTCTACCCTGGACGCTCCGAGCGTGTCATCGGCGTTTATCTTGCTCTCGATCTCTTCGGCCAGTTCCGTACCGGACGTGTATGCGCCGCTGTCGATCTGGAGCTCCGCGCTCGTCCGGCCGTCGAGTGTGATCTTGAGCCTGTTGTTCGATTCGTCGATAACGAGAGGGGACTGCGCCGTGGGCGATGTGATGGAACTTCCCGACTGTAATGCCTGGGAGGCCGCGACGGTGATCTTCACCTCGTAGCCGTCATCGCTCAGCAGGTACGACGGCTTCGTCATCGAGGACGCGAAGAGGAACTGTATGCTCGAATCGGTGCTGGTGCCGGTCGTCGAAAAGAGCCTGACGACCTCCTCGTGATTTTCCCGCAGCGCTTCCTGCAGCGCCGACGAATCGATAGTGAGTGTCCCGTCAGTGCCGGTGCCCACACCGAGAACCGTAAGACTTGTAAGATCCTGACCAAGCCCCTGGACCGTGTCCATCACCTGTCGCCGGACCGCATGGCTGATCCTCATCGCGTATGCGTCGCCGAACAGCTCGCCTCCCTCCTCTTCCAGCTCCGCGTCGTACGAGAAGTGCCTGTTGAAAAGTCTCACGATATCGTTGTAATGATCGACGAAATCCTTGATCTTCTGCTCCATCTCGCCGGTGTCGACATTCACGCTGATAGTGACCGGCGTCGATGCGGCGGCCTGGTTGAGCTCGAGTGTGACGCCCTCGATGAGGTCGGTGACCGTATTGGCGCCGCTCTCGACCTCTATCGGCGTTCCTCCGCCCGCCGTGCTTCCCAGCGTCATCAAGGCGTTCACGGGCGCCTGTATCGTTGACGAGGTCGTATCGATCGAGAAGGTCTCGCCTTCGATAACCGTTCCCGAGCCGAGCGAGATCTTCAAGCCCCCGTGTACGTGAAACTCGGCGCCCGCCTCCGTTCCGGACGGAATCGTTATCGTGCCCGACACGGATCCACCATCTGTGTAATCGATCGTGATCGTATCTGTTCCCACGGTCCCGCCCTGTGTCACGGTGAACTGGAAAACCGCATCCGAATCGCCCGTGTATGTGCCGCCCGAGGTTACCTCGGACGAGCCGTTCCACGTCCCGTAGACCACGCCCGCCACGCTGCCGAATCCGAGACCCGCCCCTCCGGTCAGGTTTTCCTCGATGACTATCTGTTCCGAAGCGCCCGTCTCCGAGCCCGACAGCAGCAATTTGTACGCCGGCGTGCTTCCGCCGGTATTGACGACAACGGCCGATATGCCGGCATCGGCGTCGTTGATCGCCCGGGCGACGCCGTCCAGTGTATTGTTACTCGAATCGACCGTGATCTCTATTGGCGATGCGCTGCCGATGGATAGTTTCAACGTACCCGTTCCAACCGTCGTTGTATCGGTGTCCGAAAACTCCTGTGATGCGGCCTGGTGGTTCTGCGCGAGCTGCGAGACGGTAATAGTGTATAAACCTTTGCTCGCCGAGCTGCAAGCAGTCGCCGTGATCACGTCCTCGTCGGACGAAACGGCGCTGAAACTCAAGAAACGGTCCTCGCGGTACAGTCTCGCCGCATCGATCTTGAGGGCGAGCAGGCTCGCCTCTATCGTCTCGTATGCGGTCCGAACATTGACCAGTTCCGCAATGCGTATCTGGAGATTCTCGATCGGCCGCCTGTCGAGACTGAGGATCTTGTTTATGATCTCCAGTGTATCGAGCCCGGTGATCAGTCCGTCGATTCCTCCTACTCCAGCCATCTTTTATATCACTCCTTTCAGGACGTGCCCTTTTCCTCCATCACCCTGTATATCGGCAGAAAAGGCTGATTTCTTTACAGTTAAGTTGAAAATGGGAAATATTTTCCCAAGGTGAAGGGATGAATAACGGAAGGCGGGATCCATCGTCCCGGAAGCGGTTATGCTTCTAGAAACGATAGTGGCTCGCGATAAACTCCCTCATCCGGGCGATCCGGTCGAGTTGCTCCTCGGGTGGGACCTCGCGAATCACCTTGTCCGTCGAAGCATCGATCACACGTACGAAATAGCTGTTCGAGGCCCGATGCTTCAGGTATGTCAGGTTTCTCCTCAGTCCGTCCGGATTGATCCCGTACTTACTCGCCTTGCTAAACCTCCGCTGCTCGGCGGCGTATTCCTGTTCCTTTCTGACACGACGCATGCTCGCACGCCGCGTTTCTCGAAGCTCACGGACCTGTTCTTTCATCGCCTCTGCGGCGCCGCCCGAACCGGGTGCTTCCTGCGCCGTTCCCTGTACGGTTTCCGGGATCCGGCGAACGAGGAGTGGATGTTGAACGTTCGTTATCTTCATGGCGGTTCTCCTCTCCGCCCGCTTGGGCCTTCCCCGGCCCGTCACCGGGCCGGGGAAGGACCCCTCTAATCTACCTCACGTTATGCCAGAAGCTGCAGCACAACCTGAGGAATCTGGTTAGCCTGTACGAGCATAGCCGTACCGGCCTGGAGCAGGATCTGGTTCTTGGTCAACATGGCCATCTCGTGCGCGAAGTCGCAATCACGGATGATTGACTCCGCCGCTACGAGGTTCTCCTCCGCGATGGCCAGGTTGGCCGCGCTGCTCTCCAGGGTGTTCTTCTGGAACACGCCCAGCTCGCCTCGCTTCGCCGATACCTGCTGGATCGCCTTGTCGATGATATCGATTGCGTCCTGCGCCCAGGCGGACTGCGTCACGTCGATCTCGGACAGGTTGTTGAACGTGTTGCCCGCAACGCTCGTACCGATGTTCGACGCGGTGAGCGCATTCAGGGCGATCGTGACCGTCTGGCCGCTGTTCGCACCGACCTGGAAGACGAGTGAATTGTTCACGACCGTAACGCTTCCCTGCGCACCGGTCGCAGTTGACGAGATCGCGAGTCCTTCGATCGCGGTGCCCGCGTCACCGGTCAGCGTGGTGCCGTTTCCGGTTGTAAGCGTGAGTCCTCCGATCGTGCCCGCGATATCGACGCCGGAATCGGTAAGAGCGGTTGTACCGATACCGGAGCTGGTCGTGGCGGCGGCGACATTCGATACTGCCGTAATCGAGATATCATCGCCATAGCGGTCGCTCGTGATCGTCAGCATGTTGTTCACGTTCAGCGAAGCGATCGCACCGGTCGAGGAGGTGTACTCGTTGATCTTGTCCCTGACCTGCGTGCGATCCATTCCGAGCGTCAGATTGATCGCGACACCGCCGACCGTCACCGTCTCGGCCACGGCGAGCGTTGCCGTCTGCGTCGTGCCACCGGTCACAACGGCCTGCTCGGCCTGCGTCGTGATGTTGATGGCGTACGTACCGGCGACGGTATTCTCGGTGGCGGACAGGAACGTCACGTCGGTATCGGTGACCGTACCGGTCACACCGCTCGAACCGTCGAGCAGTTTCTTCACACCGAACTGCGCCTGCGCCGCGATCCGGTTGATCGTCGCGATGGCGTTATCGATCTCGTCCTGGTCCGCTGCGAGCATGATCGAGTCGTTCGCGCCCGAGTTGGCGGCGTGAACGGCCAGCGAGCGAATGCCGTTCAGGAGCGAATGGATCTCGGTCATCGCCCCCTCGGCGGTCTGGATCATCGCGGTGGCGGTCGCGGCGTTCTCGATCGCCTGCTTGATGCCGGAGATCTGCGATCTCATGTTCTCCGAGATCACGAGACCGGCCGGATCGTCAGAGCCCCGGTTCACGCGGAGACCGGAACTCAAACGCTCGAGAGACTTCGCAACAGCGAACTCCGTCCTTCCGAGGTTTCTCAGAGCGTTGATACTGCTGATGTTGTGGTTAATCCTGAAGCTCATAGAAGATCCTCCTTCCGTGGTTTATGGATCTCTAACCTTCCTCCCATGACGTCCGTGTCTTCCGCTCCGGCGCGGCCGCTCTTTCCAGGTGCCGGAACGGAAACGGGAGGCTTTCTTCCTCTCGATTCCGTGTATCGGCAGGGACGGGCGAAACTTTAAGAAAATTTTTCCGGGTTGGATTATTTAACGGGATCCGCCGGAGGATTCGATCGGGAATATATTTTTATACGGGGAACGTGGCGAAGCAATATATCTATTGTTCCCTGTTCCTTTTCAGCAGACCGAGCAGGACGTCGTTCCTGCTGCCGCTCTCCAGGAGGGCGGCGCGGTTCGACCTGACGATCTCATCGAAGATCTCCTGCCGGTGGATGCTGATGTCCCTCGGTGCGTCGATGCCGATCCTCACCTGGTCCCCGTCTATGTTGACGACGGTTACGACGATATCGGACGCGATGACTATCTTCTCGTTGAGTTTCCTGGTCAGGACGAGCATCGCTACCCCTGTGACTATACAGTGACACCGGACCTGGTATCGGCATCGGCTTTTTCGATGTCACGGATATCCCGAAGCGGCTGCTCGGTGCCGAACCCGCTTTGTTCGAGGGCAATCTGGCAGGCGAGCCGTTTCGACGCGTTGACAACGATGGGACCGAGCAGGTTTCCCGTAACCAGTCTCCCCTTGTCCTTCACCGTAACGATGACCATGACGACCATCTCGTCGTCATTATCGATACGAAGATACTTCTTTGCCCCGGGCTCGAGCGTGACGAGGTAGTTCGGGGCGAACATAATGGGGTTCGCGACAATGAAACCGATGTTCGGGTTGTCGATCGACTGGAGCCAGTGCAGCGGCGATTCCTCTTCGAAATCCATCACGATGAACCGCTTGAGCTCCGGCAGCCCGATCAAGCCCTTCTCGAACAGGATCATATCCCTTTCGTTGAGCTCTTGTCCCTTCAAGTTATCAGAATCGATCTTCATCCGGACAACCTCCAGCCGATGTATCATCAATAGAATCTCAGCAGGCTCAGGTCATATACCATTGAAGCTGTCTGGAGCGCCGCCTCGTATGCGAGCTGCGCCTGGGTCAGCCTCGTCAGCACCTCGCTCAGGTCGACGTCTTCCACCATCGAGAGGTTTTCCTCGAGACGCGTCCTCCCGTCGGCAAGCTGGTTCTTGAGGATATCGATCTGCACGCCTCGGGCGCCGACCTCGGCCTCGATCTCGAGCATCGAATTCACGATGACCTCTATCTCACCGATGATATCGTCAAGTATCGCGGAGTCGTTGCCGCTCAGCGCCCGTTCGAGGCTCTCGAGTGTGCCGAACAGGCTGTATGGACCGTACATGGAGGACTCGCCGATCAGCCCGAGGTCGGCGGCGGTTGTTCCCGCTCCCACTTCCTGGACGGTGAATGGCTGATCGGACGACAGGACCAAGCCGTTTCCCGCCGCGTTGATCGATGCTCCGAGGCCCGGAACGGAGCTTTCGATACGTTCGAGCAGGTCGCCGATCGTGGTCGGATACGAGGGGCTCTGAAAATCGACCTCGTAGCTGTAATCACCGATCGTGACCGAGATGCGGGTAAGCAGAACGCCGGCGATGGAATCGATGCCGGCAAGCGTACTGTCCTCCGTGAGCAGGGGATTCAGGTCGGTCCCATCCAGCAGGTGTGCCGTGCTGGAGCCGAGTATGCCGAGATCGGCGGCCGTGGCGCCCCCGTCGAGCTCGGAAACGGTTATCTCGCCCGGACCGGCGCCTGTATACCAGAGCCTCAGACCGTGACCCGAGGGGCTCGTGCCGGCGATAATATCGAGCGGCGGCACGGCGTTGTTGATCTGATCGAGCACATCCTGGACGGATGTCGCACCGGTCAGGTCGATATCGGCCGAGACACCCGCACCATTCGTAATCCTGATTCGCCCGGGGCTGATCCCGGTGCCGTGGTTGAGTTCATCGAGCTGCGTGCCGGCGTTGATATCCGGGACCATTGTCAGCGAGGCCGAAGCGTTCCGCTCGCCGAGCGAGAGGAATCTCGATCCCGCCACGGTGGCATCGATCAACCTGTTCGACCCGACACGGAACCGTATCGCCTGGTCGTCTCCCATGTACCGGATAACATCGTCAACAGACTGGAAGGGCTTTGTCTGGGTCCTGTGCCCGCCGAAGATGTACTTTCCATGGAATTTTGTATTCATAAGGTCCGTCACCGCGGTGATGATTCCCTGCACCTCGATCGCCGAGGCGGCGCGCTGTTCGGCCGTGGCCGTGCTGCTTCTCATCTCGAGCGCTATCAGCTTGGCCGAATCGAGGCGCTCCTTGACCGAGAGCAGAGTTGAATCGACCATGTTGATGTACAGGCCCGCCGTATCGACGTTCGTCCGGTACATCCCGTTCTGCTTCAGCAGCGCCCGGAAACCCATGCTTTTCATGACCCCGAGTGGATTGTCCGAAGGTTTCTGGAACTTCTTCATCGAGCCCGCCTGCATCCGCAGCCTGGTGAGGCGTTCGAGGCTGGCCGAAATGTTCCGCAGCGGTTCCTGGCTCAGCATTCTGAAACTAATCCGCATGGCTTGATCCCCTACATCCGATAGGGCAGGTTAATGATCGTTTCCACGAGTTCTCCCACTATTTGAAACACCCTTGCCGCAGCCTCGTATGACTGCTGGTACTTTGTGAGCCTCATCAGCTCTTCGTCAAGATTCACGCCGGTGATGGATTCCTTCCGCATCTCGATATTCGACAGGATCAACTCCCCGTTCCTTACCATCCCGTCGGCGTCCATCGTGTAGATACCGAGAGTGGACACAATCGAATCATAAAGTTCATTGATCGAGAAGGGCTCGGAATCGGATATGATCACCTCCGATAGAGCCGCGATATCATTCGCAAGACTGTTATCCCCCACCTCGCCGTCATACGACGCGGCCACGAGTGAGGTGTTGTTGCGGATCGCTAGCGCTACTTCGATACTCCCTGCATCATCACCGCTGAAGAAATCGAACCCGCTTCCCTGGGGCGTCCATCCCCGCCTGTGTATCTCGTTTACCTTGCTGATCACCACCGATGCGATGTGGTCGAGAGATTCCCGGACCTCGCTCAGGTATTCGTCCCTTGTGCGCAGCAGCCCGACAAGCTCGCCATCCTCGATGGTGAGCGGGTTTCGTTCACCCTTCAGCACGATTTCCAGCTTAACATCGCCGCCGTTCGTCTCGAAAACCGTGTCGAGGCTCTTGAACTCCGTCCGATGAACGATATTGATTCCACCCATGTAGATATCGATCGCTCCGAACCGGTCTTCCCGTGCATCGATTTTGGCAATCTTCGATAACTGCAAAAGGATCCTGTCACGCTCATCTCTCAGATCACCGGCGGTCGTCTCCCTTACCTCGTCCTCGACGATGCGCCCGTTCAGTTCGGCCAGACGGCTCAACAGGCTGTTGAACATCGTGATATTATCCTCGATCTGCTTGTTGACGTTATCATGAAGCCGCTCGAGCGAGTCGTCCATCGATTGAAACGTGTTCGCCAGCCGCTTTGCGGATTCAACGACTCCAACCCGGAGTGCGGCGCTCTGCGGATCGCTTGCGAGGTCGTTCCATACACTGTAGAAATCGTTGAGTGCGTTGGTGAGCCCGGTATCGCTCGGTTCGTTTAGGATCGCCTCCATTTCGGAGAGCGCCGAGTATGCTACTTCCCATCCTCCCAGCTTCGATTGTTCCTGGCGCAACTGTATCGAGTAGAAATGGGCCGTCGCACGGCGGATGTTCGAGACCATCACTCCGTTCCCGAGTATCCCGAACGGCGTCACGGTGGGAGCGTTCGTGGTGAAGATCACATCCTGCCGGGAGTATCCGGGTGTATTGATGTTCGATATATTATGGTTAACCATCTGGAGCGCGAACTGCGAACTGAAGAGACTTCGCTTGTTCATTTCCAGCAAACCAAAAAGGGTAACCATTTCGCCCGTCCTTTCATAAGTACGTTTAAACTTTTTCCTCGACAAAGACCGGGCCCGTTGTTCCTTGCACCCGCTGTCCTTCTTCCTGATACCCTTCTTCTTCCGAGATCAATTGAGCCCAGAGCCGGCTCTGCTGGTCGAGCAGGTCCAGTGAGAAATCGATCAGGTAGATCGTGTTATGGTTCAGTCTGAATAATCTTTCGCCGGTTTTGACCAGATCTTTACTGATTTCTTCGAGCCGGTGGGCGAGTTCAGAGTTGATCTCCTTCTCGATACGCTTGATGGAGAGCTTTTCCGGTCCGACCCCGATCTTGCACCCGATCGCTTCCATCAGCTCGCGCCGCTCCAGTTGGCTTCGCTTGAGCACACCGATCGCTTTCTTCATACTGTCGGTGTTCCGTGACAGGTTTTCGATATCGTTCTTCATAAGGAATTCCTGTTCGGCCCTGGTGAGCTCGAGAAGTTCGCGGCAGCGCCTTGTCTCTTCGGCGATCTTGCCGCAGAGGATATGGACCTCTTCTTCGATGCCGAACTCGCTCTGCTTTGCCTGTAACATTTCCGGTCGCCTCGCTTTCTTTACCGGTTCAGCTTTCTGAACGATTTCATCGGGGAAAATTCAACATGATAAACGCCGCCTCCATCCACGTCCCTGCCGAGTTCAAGAAACTTCCTGCTTTCATGAATTGACGCGTGCTTGGTCTGCAACCCTTTTTTCTCAATCAGTTTCCGAGCTCTTGCGCCCCTGTGGACGGAGCGTGATCTTCTCCCGGCTTCATTCCCTCCGCCAAGCCTGTCGACGAGAACCCCGTGCATGTTGAAT
>DAOVFR010000284.1 GCA_030672805.1 Candidatus Krumholzibacteriota bacterium | reverse complement strand
GCTCTGGTCGATTCCGAGATCCCTGCCGGAACCGATCGAGAACCCGACCGTCTTGCTCCCCGACAGTTTCAGCCGGTACGGGTCCCGCTTTCGTGCGGCCCGTTTCGCCTTCGCGACGGGGGACGGCCGCACACCGGGCGGCAGCGGCTTCCCCCCCGGGAACCGTTTCGCGAGAACCGGAGAGAACGAGAACGGGTACCTCGAGAAACTGACGACAAGCCGTTCCCCCCCGCTTGCCGCCTCGACGAGGGCGATCGAGCCCTTCAACATGTTTATCCTGTACTCGAGCCCGCGGACGAGCGCCCGTCCGTCGATGAAGACCGAATCGCTTCCCTGCACGATGAAGGAGCGCCCAGTCTCGACCCTCTTCTGCCCCTCGCCGAGTATGAAGTACCTCCGTTCCCGCACCGTTGTCCTGGGGGAAACGGAAAACCGGAGCCTCCCCGGCTCGGCCGGAGCCTCCCCGTAAAGAGCTGTCAGCATCAGAAACGTGACGGTGGAAACGGCAGCGAAACGCATAATGGTCAATAGGGGTAAACAAGCCGGTACACAAGAATTGAACGTGAACGAAGATCCGCCACGTATAGATCGTTATCCCAACCGACGGCCAGCGCCGCGGGTGAGATCGGCTGAGCGCCGAAGGAATCGAGCGATGCAACGAGGCGGCCGCCCTTGCCGAACACGTACACAGCCCCCCTGTCGGCATCGGAAACGAAGATGTGCCCCGCAAGGTCTGCGGCGATCGATCTCGGCGAGACGAAACCGCGCTCGTCCGGAATCTGCAGCGTCGACTCGTAGCGGCCCGACGCGGTAAACACCTGCACCCGCCGGTTGCCCAACTCCACGACGGCGATCCGGCCGTCGGTAAGAAAGGAGGCCTTCATCGGCCTGTCGAACCCACCTTCGGCCCACCCATACTCCCCCAGGACGAGTTCAATGTCGAGCAGGGGCGTCATCACCATCACCTTGTGGTTCTCCATGTCGGTCGTACACATCCTGCCTCCCTCGCCGACGGTAAGCGAAACGGGACGTATCCGCTCCTGTCCGGCGAAGGAGATAAGAACGTCCAGGTATGCCCCCTTCGAGTCATACCTGAGCACCCTGTTCCCGGTGTAGTCAAGAACGTAGATGAACGGGGTCTGTACGGCGAGATCTATCGGGCAGAAAGAAGCGGAAAGCGTTGGCCGTTCGAACTCGATCGATTCCCCGTCCCTGGAAAATCGGAAAACCTTGCCGGTCATGGCATCCGCGGCATAGACGGTTCCCCTCGAATCGACGGCCAGGCCGAGCGGTTCCCGAAGAATTCCGCTTCCGAGACGCCTGTCCAGCGGCCTGATCGACAGCTCCTCCGTGACACCCGCCGTATCGCTCTTTAAAGCGGCTTCTGAAGTGTCCGGCGTAACAGATTGCAAACGAGGAGTGTTAGCCAGGTCGCTACAGGACCCATCCCGATGCGTTACCGGGACAGCCGTACACACGGCATTCGTCAAAATGTACAGGTGGAGTAGAATAGCGAGAACCGAGCCTTTTACCATGCGTAGCCCATCGTATCGACAACGGCGGGGAATCAGAACGCCTTCTTCAGCATAAGGGAAACGCCACCGGCCCCGTGCCCGATCTTCAGAGAGACCTTGCCGTGCCGCTGCTCCAGGGTCCTGTTTTCATCCCTGGACAGCAGAACGGCATCGGCCGTGCTGACCACCCTGAGCGCTAACGCGAACATGCCGGCGTACAACGCCCTCCGGTACGCATCGTCACTGCCGTACCGCAGGCTGTTGAAACGCCTGTAGGCCGATTCCGAGCGCCACCGCCATGACTGCTCACCGACTATCCTGTTCGAATCGTAGTATGCGTTCATGGCCGCCGCATCGGGATAGTAAAGGTCCCGGGCCTCTCTCCTGACCGCCTCGTTGTACCCCCCGGGCCCATTGTTGCTGAGGTACGAGCCCACTTTCTCGTAGTACTCGTCCGCACAATCACTGCCGCTGACGCCGGCATAGGCAACCGCATAGTCCTTGTACGCGTTCTCGCGGGAGTAACCCTGGTAGAGAAAGCTGCCGATGGCGATCCAGGCCGCCCCTTCCAGACCAAAGTAGATTTTCGAACGGATCGTCCTGCCCATCCTCATCTGTCCGAGACCGGGCAGGAGGAAACTCGCCGCTCCCTCTTTCACGGGCGATCTCGGCTCATTCATCGTGTACGATTCCTCCCGGAATGCATCCCCCGCGAAGAGTTCCCGCGAGGCATGGCAGCCGGCCCGCACACGGCATATTTCCTGGCCGAGATCCAGCTCGATGGTCGTCCCCTCCATCCCGGAAAGGACCGTTCGAGGTGTTCCCGCCCCCGCGGCAGGTGCGGTCAAGGCGGCGATTACGATCAAACCGGTTATCAGCCTCTTCAACATTGCCCTCCTAGAAACGGTAGCTCAAGGCGAGGGTAGATTTACTCGTTCCGGGCTCGAGTTCCATTGACCACCCACCCGAATTGACCTCTCCCCTGTTCATCCGGTACGCGAGCCAGCCTGCGTCTATCATCGAAACGACCCTGTTTACGAGCAGCGCCATCAGGTACTGGTCTCCCTTGACGAGGTGCACGTCGCTGTCGTCGCGCATCGCCACGTAGCGCGTCCTGTGCGGTGTCCAGAATCCATCCATACCCTCTTCCCAATCATCCCAGCCGTAGACGAAGGCTTCGTACTTGCCGAGATTCTCGTAGTACTCCTCCTCGTCCAATTCGCGGGGGATATACAGAAAGTACAGGCACCCCGGCGGCGCGCAGTGATCCTTGCAGTAACTGTTATACTCCTCGTAATCCCGGCAACCCCCAAGTCCCGCGCAGCACGGGTGCTGGGCGAGGAACCTCTCCTCCGTCCAGTGTTCATCGGCATAGTCCATGTACCGGCGCTTGATATCTTTTCCCCTGCTGTGATTGTGATCGT
>DAOVFR010000169.1 GCA_030672805.1 Candidatus Krumholzibacteriota bacterium | reverse complement strand
AACACCCTCGGCCTCTTCGAGAGGCGGATCGCCGAGATCATCGAGATCGTTCACCAGGCAGGCGCGCTTGTCTATATGGACGGTGCGAACATGAACGCGCTGCTCGGAATCGTGAAGCCGGGCGAGATCGGCATCGACATGATGCACGTGAACCTGCACAAGACCTTTGCGACTCCCCACGGGGGCGGTGGTCCCGGGTCGGGGCCCGTCGGCGTCGCGGAACACCTCGTCGAGTATCTCCCGGCGCCGCGCGTGGTGAAGAATCGTGACCGTTTCGAACTGTCGTACGGGGGGGAGAAATCGATCGGAAGGGTGCACCCCTACTTCGGAAACTTCAACGTGTTCGTCAAAGCGCTCGCATACATCCGGACGCTCGGCGCCGAGGGGCTGCGCGAGGCGGCGGAGAACGCGATACTGAACGCGAACTACCTGATGGTCCTGCTTGCCGGGCACTACGATCTGAAGTACTCCGGACCGTGCATGCACGAGTTCGTGGTCTCGGCGGCAAATCTGAAGAAATACGGCGTCCGTACGATGGACGTCGCCAAGCGGATCCTCGACTTCGGGCTTCACGCGCCGACCGTATATTTCCCGCTGATCGTCGAGGAAGCGCTCATGATAGAGCCCGTGGAGACGGAGAGCAAGGAAACCCTCGATTACTTCGCCGATGTGATGATACGGATCGCCCGGGAGGCGGTGGACAATCCGGGACTGCTCCACGAGGCGCCGGTCTCTTCACCGGTGAGGCGGCTCGATGAGGCGGTCGCCGCGCGGAACCTCGATCTCTGCTGGCGGGACGATTCGTGTGAATGACGGTTAACATGATGGACCGATGGTTTCTCATCGATGATGTCCCTGCGTCCGGCGCCGAGAATATGGCGAGGGACGAGTATCTGCTCGCGAAGGCGGAGACGGACGGCGGCGCGCCGGTTCTCCGCCTTTATTCGTTCGACCCCGCGGCGATCACGATCGGATATCACCAGGACCCCCTGAAGATTCTCGATATCGATGCGCTCGTCACGGACGGCATGGCGCTGGTGCGCCGCATCACGGGGGGAAGGGCGCTGCTGCACGATGGAGAGCTGACCTATTCGATCGTCGCGCCTCTTTCCGATAGGCGGTTCCAGGCATCGCTGCAGGGCGTTAATTTCAGGATCGCCACGGCGGTCGCCGCGGCCCTCCGGTCGCTTGGCGTCGACGCGGCGGTTTCGAACGGACGAGCCTTCTCGAGAAACGGAGTGCTCACGCTCCCTTGCCTTGCCTCGTCGGGCAGGAACGAGATCACCGCGGGCGGCAGGAAGATCGTGGGGAGCGCGCAGCGGAGAACGTCCTCTGCACTGCTCCAGCACGGTTCTATCCTGCTCCGGCCGGCGTCGGGCCGCATCCAGCGGTATCTCTCGGGAGACTGGGGATTTCTCGAGGAGCGCATCACGAGTATCTCCGGGGAGACGGGCCGCGACGTGGATCATGAAGAGGTACGCGAGGTTCTGGTCCGGGCTGTCTCCGAGACGTTCGACGTTTCGTTCGAGCAGCTCGAGCCGGGGTCCGCGTGCGAGGAAGCGATCCGTGCGAGGACCCTCGACAAAGAGAGTGAATTTGCCGGCCTGGCCGGGTTGGAGGTAACGGTCTGATGGCGCGATTCCTCGCCAGAAGGCTGGTCCAGTCGCTGCTGCTCGTATTCATCATTATCACGATCAACTTTTTCCTTCTCCATCTCGCACCCGGCGATCCCCTGGCCCGGTATTATCATCCAGACATCGCGCCCGAGACGATCGAGCTGATGCGGGAAAAGCTCGGACTGGACCGCCCGTTGATCGAGCAGTACGTCAAATGGATATGGAGTTTCGCACGAGGCGATTTCGGGATCAGCCTCCAGTACAACAGGCCGGTTGCCAGCCTCCTTGCAGAATCGATTCCGAATACGCTCCGCCTCACCGCGGGCGCCCTGATGCTGTACATCATCATCGGTGTCGCTCTCGGGATCACGTCGGCGGTGAAGCGTTATTCCCTGTTCGACAGGGTGAGCACCGTAGCGGCGCTCTTCGTCTACTCGATCCCGTCATTCTGGCTTGCCCTGATGCTGATCCTGTTCTTCTCGCTCAAGCTGGGGCTCCTGCCGTCGTCGCACATGCAGTCGATCGGGATCGAGGGAGCGGGACACTTCGCGATGTTCGTCGACAGGCTCAGGCACATCGTTCTTCCCGCGTTCGTGCTGGGGGTGGCCTCGGCGGCCGCTATGGCCCGGTACATGCGCGGCAGCATGATCGATGTCCTGGGGGAGGATTATATCAGAACGGCAAGGGCGAAAGGGCTGCCCGATCGGAAGGTTTTTCTCAAGCATGCATTCAGGAACGCGCTGCTTCCCGTCGTTACGATCATCGGGCTGAGTCTTCCCTTCCTGCTCGGCGGGTCCGTCGTCATCGAGAAGATCTTTTCATGGCCGGGGATGGGGCGGCTCACCGTCGATGCGATCCACGCGAGGGATTATCCCGTAGTGCTTGCGGTGAACTTTATCGTTGCGGTCATGGTGATACTTGGAAACCTGCTCGCCGATATCGGGTACGCGTGCCTCGATCCGCGCATCGTGTACACGAGAGTTGGTGAGAGCAAATGACGGCCTTGACCGATTCCGGCGGCAATGAGCCCCGGGGACTCTGGTCCGCCGGATGGTCGCGCTTCAGGAAGAACAGGTTCGCCGTCGCCGGGGCGGTCATCGTCCTGTCCCTCTACATTGTTGCGATTCTCGCGCCGCTGCTGACTCCCCATGATCCGATAGCACACGGCGATTTGCCGAAAACGAGGTATCTCTCGCCGCGCACCGGGCATCCGCTTGGCACCGACAAGTTCGGCAGGGACGTACTGGCGAGGGTCCTGTACGGGTCGCGGATCTCGCTCACGATCAGCTTTCTCGCGGTCGCGATATCCGTCATCGCCGGTTCGCTCGTCGGCGCCACGGCCGGATATGCCGGCGGAATCGTCGATACGGTCCTCATGCGGATCGTGGATGCCCTGATGGCGATCCCGAGACTGTTCCTGCTGCTCACCTGTATCGCTCTCTTCAGCCGGTCGGTGCCGCTGATCATCATACTGCTCGGGGCGACCGGATGGATGGCGACGGCGCGGCTTGTCAGGGGACAGGTGCTCGCGATCAGGGAACAGGATTTTATCAAGGCGGCCGAGGCTCTGGGGGCGGGGAGAAGAAGGATCATGCTGAGGCACCTTCTCCCGAACACACTGACCGTAATTATCGTCGCGGCCACGCTCAGGATAGGAGGAATCATTCTCGCCGAGGCGTCGCTCAGCTTCCTCGGCCTGGGTGTCCCGTCACCGATCCCGAGCTGGGGGCAGATGGTCTTCGGGGGGAGAGATGCCCTGCTCGATGCCTGGTGGGTTTCCACCTTCCCCGGAATTGCGATTGCTGTTACTGTGATAGGGTACAACCTGTTCGGTGACGGGTTGAGGGACGCGTTCGACCCCAAACAGGGTGCGTGAGGCCGGTCCGTATGGATGTATTGCTGAAAGTAGATAATCTCAAGACCGTGTTCGATACGGAAGACGGTGTCGCCAGGGTGGTCGACGGGGTGAGCTTCGAGGTGGGCCACGGTGAGACGGTCGGCCTGGTCGGCGAGTCGGGGTGCGGCAAGAGCGTGACGGCGCTCTCGATCATGCGTCTCGTTCAGGACCCCCCGGGCAGAATCGCCGGCGGATCGGTCCTGTTCAACGGGCGTGACCTGCTCACCATCCCGGAGAGGGAGATGAGAAAGGTCAGGGGAAACGAGATCTCGATCGTATTCCAGGAGCCGCTCACCAGCCTGAACCCGGTCTTCACCTGCGGCGAGCAGGTTCGCGAGGCGATTGCCCTGCACCAGAAGCTCGGGCGCCGTGAATCGAAACGGAAGGCGGTGGAAATGTTCCGGCTGGTGCGGATTCCCGACCCCGAGCTCAGGTACCGGAGCTATCCCCACCAGATGAGCGGCGGGATGCGCCAGAGGGTTATGATAGCGATGGCGTTGAGCTGCCAACCGAAACTCCTCATCGCGGACGAGCCGAGTACCGCCCTTGATGTCTCGGTCCAGGCGCAGATCATGGATCTGCTCCTCGAGTTGAAGGAGAAGCTCGGCATGGCGGTACTGCTTATCACGCACAATCTTGCCGTGGTGGCACAGATGGTCGAAAGGGTGCTGGTCATGTACGCCGGTGTCGTCGTGGAGGAGGCGCCTGTCGGCGGACTTTTCGCCGAGCCGCTGCATCCTTACACGGAGGGACTGCTCGAGTCGCTGCCGAAACTCGGTGCACCGGCCGGACGGCTCAGTATGATACCGGGAAATGTTCCTGACCCGCTGAATCTTCCCCCCGGGTGCCGCTTCAGTGACAGGTGCCCGCGGCGATTCGATCGATGTCTTTCCGGGGAGCCGCCCATGTTCACCGTTGGACGGCGGCGCGCGTCACGGTGCTGGCTGCGCGAGGGCGGCGGATAGAGCGTGTCCGTCCCGGGGCCTGGTCGCCGCGGGCCCTCAAACGGCGGTCGAAGCCTGATCGGAGGTCCCTTTTGGAAGTTCTTCGGGCTGAAGGGATAAGGAAATACTACCGGCTCTCAACGGGGCTGTTCTTTCGCTCCGGCAGGCCTGTCCGTGCCGTCGACGGGATTGACATGATTCTCGAGAAGGGAACGACACTCGGACTCGTCGGCGAATCGGGGTGCGGCAAAAGCACGCTCGCACGCGTCCTCATCAGGCTCGAGGAACCGACCGGGGGAACGATCATGCTCGACGGCGTCGACTTCCTTGCCCTGAAAGGGTCGGAGTTGAGAAAGATGCGGCGGCGCATCCAGATGATATTCCAGGATCCCTACTCATCTCTCAATCCCCGGCTCAGCATCGGCAGCACGATCGCGGAAGGAATACGGATACACAGGCTCGCCAGGGGCAGGGAGGTTATGAACCGCGTCCGGCGCCTTCTCGAGAAGGTAGGGCTTCCACCCTCGGCCGCCTCGCGATTTCCCCACGAGTTCTCCGGCGGTCAGCGCCAGCGTATCGGCATCGCGAGGGCCCTTGCCGTGGAGCCGTCCGTTATCATCGCCGACGAGCCGGTCTCGGCGCTCGACGTATCGATACAGGCGCAGATAATCAATTTATTGAAAGATCTCCAGGAGGAGATCGGCCTGACATATCTCTTCATTGCTCATGACCTGAGCGTGGTCGAACACATGAGCGACGAGGTAGCTGTGATGTACCTCGGCAGGATCGTGGAATGGGCTCCATCGAGGGAGCTGTTCGCGGAGCCCCTTCATCCATATACCGAGGGTCTCATGGCCTCGATCCCGGTCGCCGATCCCGGTGCCCCGTGTACGCGGGCGGCTATACCGGGGGATGTGCCCAGCCCGGTCGATGTCCCGCCGGGATGCTCGTTTCATACGAGGTGCCCGCATGTGATGAGCAAGTGCCGGATGGAATCCCCGCTCCTCGTCGATGTCGGGTCCCGGCGCAGGGTCAGGTGCTGGCTTCACGCGGGGGACGGGTAGCGGGCGGGGCGCCGGAAGGAACGACACCCGGCATGAAGAAGACGATGGAGGCAGGAATCTGCGCACCCTTCTTCCGATAAACGCTTGACACGAACATGTTGTTCCTTTACAAGCATTTCAAACCGGAGGGATAACGTATTCCGCACTCAAAATTCATAAGGAATAAGTCACTTCTATGCATCAAGTATGATTGCAACCGGCCGATAAGTACAAGGAAACTCGCGGTGATAGTGATGTGTTCCATTTCCGGCCGGGTGATATCCCTCATCCGGTAAGCTGGGAGTAGATGATGGTGCTGAAGCATCTGCAGTCGATTCGTTCAAAGGAAGATGAGGCCAGGTCGCGTGTCCGCGGTGCCGAAAACAAGGTGGGCGCCCTTGTCGAGCAGGCGGGCGAGGATGGTG
>DAOVFR010000286.1 GCA_030672805.1 Candidatus Krumholzibacteriota bacterium | reverse complement strand
CGGGCTTCTCTTCTTCCAATCGGAAGGGAGCACGGACGAGCCTCCTCGCATGGGCGCCACGTTCGATATCGTGTCGACGTACGCCGGGTTCATAGGATTTCTTATTCACGGCATACTCGGCGAGGCCAAGTCATCGCCGTCAAAGGAAAGCGGTACATCGGAGAATTTCCCGCGCATACTCACGCGGAGCGAGAAAATGATCAGGGTCCTCGATCTTGCTGAACGCGTCGCAGTGAGCGATTCGAACGTGCTGCTGATGGGAGAGACGGGAACCGGCAAGGGGCTCATCGCCCGGGCAGTCCACAGGTTGAGCACGCGGCATGACGGGAAGTATGTCCATGTCAACTGTGCCGCCCTGCCGGAAATGATACTCGAGAGCGAGCTGTTCGGGCATGTGAAAGGATCGTTCACGGGCGCCATTGTCAACAAGAAGGGACTCCTCGCCGAAGCGGACGGAGGCACGATTTTCCTCGACGAGATCGGGAAAACGTCGCTGCCGCTCCAGGGCAAGCTGCTGCAATTCCTCGACACGAGGAAGGTGCGTCCCGTTGGAAGCAACGAGATGTTCGAAGTCGATGTGAGGCTGATCTTTGCATCGAAGGTCGATCTGATCGAACTCTGCCGGGAAGGAAAGATGCTCGAGGACTTCTATTACAGGATCAATGATTTCCCGCTGACGATTCCTCCCTTGAGAGAGCGGGTGGATGATATCATACCCATCGCCGAGCATTACCTCCGGTTTTTCCGCAACAAGATGGAGGGGAGTACTCTCGGTTTTTCCGAGGACGCGATCGCGCTGCTCACATCCCACGACTGGCCGGGAAACGTGCGTGAGCTGGAGAAGGTTGTAAAACGGGCGATCATACTCTCCGACGGGAACAGCATTATCACCCGGTCCGAACTTGCATTTGACATGACAAACGAAGGAAGCGCCACGGAAGAACCGGCCGACAGGCTGCAGGACATGGTCCGGAACCTCGAGAAAAATGTGATCGCCAAGGCACTTGAGAGGAACTCCTGGAACAGGAAGGCTGCCGCTCAAGAAATCGGTGTAAGCTACCCGACGCTTCTCAAGAAGATCAGGGATTACAATCTCCATAACTAGCCTGCCAGGAAAAAGATCCATCAAAAATGTATCGTGCCCCGAATGCAATGTGGTATTTCACTGCACCGGTTCCGTTTCCGTTTACACGGTGTAAAGAAGTCTGATATCATAATGTTCCTGATTGCAGCACATTACAGATGTACCGGATCGATTGTAAAATGTCTTTTCACCAACGGATCCGGAGAAGTCGTCAGGGACGTAACGCTTTCCCCATAGTCATTGCATCTTATTTTATATCAATCGGTTGCTGTGTACGGTCGATGCCGGTCCGGTGTGTGGAATGGAACAGATCTTGCGGTTTCATGTAACCGGTATCGGTTGGCGAATGGGACGCGGCAATCCGGTGAGATGTTTTGAATCACTCCCAAATGCTCATCTGGAGCTAAAAAGGGGAAAAGTGGGGTCTCTGAATGGGAGGAAATTCAAGGCATCTCACCGGAGTTTATTATTTCGCATGGTTATTCCAACAGAATCCTAGATAGTATCGATTCATTCAGCACTTCTCCGCGGTGTCCTGAAAGCAGGACACTCTTGTTGAAAACGGGTGACAGGTTTTGTCTCCTGCCAGACCGGATCGGTCCCCGTTTTCATACCCTTCGAGCTTTTCAGGAATTCCATATCTCACCTGTCGATAAATAGTTATACAGCTTTGTGATTGTGAGGAACGTTGTATGCCCTCCGGATGGCATACCAGTTGCGTTAGAAATGAGAGTGATGATGATGAAAGAGAAGACCTTGCAGACACACAGAATCATAATCTCGACGCTGGTGATCTTTCTCCTTCTCATCGCGTGTGGTGAGAAGGAGAAGATCGTCGAGGTTGAAGGCGACTGCTTCCCGGAGGCGCCCAGGGACGTCTGGGCGTTGAATCTCCCCGACCGGGTTACGATAAACTGGTGGCATCCCGACCCCGATAACGATATTACGAGTTTCCTCGTGTATCGCTCCGAATATATAGATACGGGTTACGCAAGGATAGGGACCGTTTCCAGGGGAGATTTTCCGCCGGATACGTACGATTTTCTGTACGACGATTTCAATGTAAGTTTCAACAAACAGTACTTCTACGAGGTCAGGGCGGTCAACGCGGCGGGACGTGTGAGCGCGCCCAGCTACGAGGGAGTCTCGGGAACACCGAGGCCCGAGTTCTTCGTCAGGCTCTACTCTCTCGACTTCGATCCCGATTCGAGCGGCTACGACTTCACCAGCTTCGGCTCGCATGCGCAGATGTACACGCTGGAGTCGACCGACATCTATATCAACAATGCTCACGGGTATCTTGAGATCGTGGCGAGGGGTCCGCGGGTGAAGATTCAGGATTACGGGTTCGTATTCAGCTTCGATGACATCAATTATGCTCCCGAGTTCGGCTGGTCGGTGAACGGGAGCGTCGAGGCGGTCGAGGAGCATTGTTACATGCTGAGACTCGGCGAGGCGGACGGCGTGCATTACGCCAAGATGTACCTCTGGGAGGTTGCGGCGACATACGTCGAGTTCTGGTGTGCCTACCAGACGAGCGCCGAAAACCGCGACCTTGCACCTCCGCGCCCGGGCGGTTACAACGACAGGGCGTTCGTTCGGGCTTCGCTTAAGCGCGGTGCGCAATGATTAACGCTTTGAATAAAAACGGTTTGATCGTGTCGACAGTCCCCCCATCGTTAGAAGAGGGTAGCATGATATGAATGATGGCATGTGACAAGATAACACCTTCCTTGAGGCTGGCACCTTCCAAGGACTTTGTGTTACCCGCAAAGGTCGACCGAAGGGGAGGATGAAGAGAGCGTGTCGAACAGGGGCGGCAAGGAAT
>DAOVFR010000161.1 GCA_030672805.1 Candidatus Krumholzibacteriota bacterium | reverse complement strand
GGCTCGCCGGCGAAGCAGCTCACCATGGTCACTCCGTCATCGATGGCCACGCCCACCGAGTAGCCGTGCAGATCGGCACCGTCCTTGGTAAATAGCATCTGTGCCCGGATCATCATGGGCGCGGACAGGGGGGACTGGTAGGGCTGGAGTATCGCACCATTCCAGGGATCGGTCACGTTGTCGATCTCGTCCCAGGCCTCGCAGATGTTGAAGGTGTCCGTGGCGTTCTTGAAGAACTCGATCTGCAGGTTGCTGGCGAAGCCAGGATTCACAGTATTGGTCCAGCCGCAGTACTTGTCGACGCCCGCGTTTATAAAGGCCTCCGGCAGATAGCTGCCGGGATGGCCGCTGTAGCAGCAGCAGGCGTAGACCAGGCTCTTGCAGCCGTTGTAGTCCGTTCCTTCGAGCTGGTCAAAGTTGGCGTGGCTCGCGATGAAGGCCGGCGTCACCCCCAGGTAGTGACGGCCCTTGTGGGCAACGACCACGATCTCCCGGTTCTGGCCCGGGGCCGCCGCGCCGCCGGGGTAAATGGTCACGATCCGGGTGCCCATCTGCTCGGAGCTGTAGCTTTCGCCGGTCACCAGGGCGACCCAGTCGAAGGCGTCCGTCGTGTCCTGGGGCACGATGCAGCCGTGGCTCGAGTAGAGCAGTACTCCCGGACCCGACGCCAGGACCTGTCCTACCTTCTCCACAGTCACATCGTGGTTCGAGAAAACCTGGGTGCCCAGCTCGGCGCTGCCGAAGCAGGTGTCCAGCATCCTGGCCACCTGCAGCTCGGACGCGTCGCCGAACTCGTGGGCGAAGGGGGTCATCACCACCGCGGCACCGACGGCCTCGCCGCCCCCACGCTCGCCGCGCGGCACGGCCGGCGCCGAACGGGGCATTCCACCGCCAGAAAAGTTCCGCTCGAGTTCGTAGATGGTAACGAGCAGGCCGTTTCGGAAGAAAGCCCAAACCGTAGAGTCCGGACCTACGCCCGCCTTGAGCACGGACGCGTTTCCATTAAGAAGGGCCAGCGCCGCCTGGGCCGCGCTCTCCATATCCTGGCTCGCCATAACATCCAGGTATAGGCTGTCGGCGTCAAGGAGAGCGTCCAGCGCGCTCTGCACCGAGGCGAGGTCAAACTCCTCCCCGGTGGGATCGCCTCCGTTCGTTTCCGGGTCCGTAGGCGAGCCGCCACAGCAGCTCAGAGCCATGACCAGGGCAGCGATGGCGACGAAGAACGGTACGTGGTGCAGCGTTTTCATGTTCCCTCCTTGTTGGATTGCAACGGGATCTTAGACGGATACCCACGGGCAAACCCGTGGAACTCTGCCCTTCAGGTTATTAGACAGGGATATTACGTTAACTTACGCATGAAATTTTTTTTATAGGTTCGCCAGCGGGCACGAAGGGATAATCTATCCGGTCTTCACGATCCTAGACGTCTACACTCTCAAAAACAACGACCTCGCACTGCAATTGCACAATGCCGGAGTACTAGAGAAGAACGAAGGTGGGTACGATCACGTCGAAGCATCTATAAGAAATGATTCCGTGCGGTGTGCCCGGGAGAATGGTACAATTCAACTGACGTGGTTTTGCAATGTAGGTGCAAATGATAACGGTACGGTGCGCTCAATGTAAAAGGAAGATATTTAAATATCTCAAGATCGGCAAAGGCAGATTGTGGCATTGCTGGAAGGATAGAATAAAAGAGGATTACTCTATCCGGGACGGAGATCAGATCAAATGTCAATGTGGTAACAAGGTTGGTATCGACCAGGGAAAAATGATTAAAATGAAACAGCATTCGTTTACATATACCGGTGTTGTGACAGGAAAATGAAAATAACATATTAGTCATGCGCAGTATGCCTTTGGCAATGACGTGCCGTTTTAATATTGACTAGGGACAGGATACCACCATTTAAATAACATTGATGTGATTCCCGCGTTTTCCCCATCCGCCGCGGAACGGTTTCGTCTTCCGCACCCACTCGATGTACACCCGTTTCGCGGTACCGGCGCCGTCGAAACGTTCCCTGAACAGTTTGAGCATTTCACTGCGGCCGACCAGCCCGGAGTGAACCCCACGGTACATCGCCTCGCCCAGTGTTGACCCGAGTGTCTTGATAACCGGAAAACGCTTGCGGATCGGGAGGGTATGGATGTCTTTCAGCTTCCGTGTCGATTTGAGCCTGCTTCCGGCCGCCCTCTCCCGCTCGAAATGGTATTTCAGGTGGCGGACGATCTCCCTTGTAACGCGGAGCGTGAACCGCATGAGGGGATTCCGCACAACGCCGCGTGCGTCGATCGTACACAGCAGCGGGTCTGTCTTCAGGCAGTCTTGCGTCGGATCGATGATCTTGGACCCGAAGTAGCTGCAGGCCTCCTCGAGAACGAATGCATAAAACCTGTCTTCCACACCTCTCCGCATCCTCTTCTTCATTCCTATCCCGTCTCCGAGAGCGTACAGAACGAACCGTGCCGCTTCCCGCGCGGCCGCCATCGGCGTGAAGCGGGCAACGAGAAACACGTTTATCGAAGAAACATAGAGGACACCATGGTTCTTCAGGCACTCCCGTGCGGCGATCACACCCAGGTCGCTGATTCTCCGTGAGCGGAGATACGTGGCGAAGGCGTGGTACGTCCTCCTGCACTGCACCTCCGGGAAAACCGTATCGATCGTCGTCTTCCAGTCTCCCCTGACCGTTACTTCTATCTTGCCCGTGTCCCCGACGAGAAAATAGAGAACATTGTTTACCATGTCGCGCAGGGCCGGGGTCTGAAGATCGCACCGTTCACCCTCGATCCAGACGTCGATAATCTTCCGGTACGACATGTACTTGACGACAGGCGAGGCCGAGAAGACGCAGTACCGCCCCTCGTCAACCCTTACGGCCCTTGCCTCGCTCTTCCCCTTCCTGAGAAGACTCCAGTATATCTCGTCGATATTCTGGACGATAACAAGCTCGTTGACATCACTATCGCTGATCTTGCGAAACTCGGCGGGCAGATGATTCGAGGCGAGGTGGGATTCCCCGATGCAAACAAGCAGAACGTGGTCCGGGAAAAATTCCCTGATGTTCCTCAGCCTCCTGGCGATCATCCTGTCTCTCGCCCTGATGTACCTGAGGTGATCCCTCGGTTCCGAGTCGATACCGAAGATCGGAATAAACGGATCCCTTGCAAAGTCGAAGATCCGCCGGAAGCTCTCCCAGCTGAATCCCCATTCGGAAGGGTAATCGATGGCGGCGAGAAACTCATCCTCCGGGATCATTCCTTTCATCCACCTGTCAAGAGACTCCTGGTGGTGACCGTAGAGCATCTCCATGGCGAGCACCACCTTCCGTTCCCTCTTCACCAGCTCTTTCATAAGGCGGATCAGCCATTCCTGGCTCGCGTCGAGCGGGTGGTAGTCACCGAAATAGACGACGTCGCACCGTGCCGCCCGGTCGAAGAGCCGTTCGACTCCGACGACCCGCTCATACCTGTTGAATTCGAGGGTGAAATCCCTGATGTAGCTCGACCTGGATGACTTGTCGATCCCGAAGATCTCCCTCTTCAGGCGGTGGATCACCTGTTTCTGTGCCTGTATCTCATTTTCGATCGATCTAGTCGCGATCATCGCCCACCGTTCCCCGGCCGTTGAACCACACCTGAACAGTTCCCGGGATACTCCCTTAATTATATTCGACACAAATCACTGTTTCACATATAATATATTCTAAGTATTCTATCGGAAGTTATTTAATTGAATTGACACCGAAGGGAGCCGCAGAGACAAATGGCCGGCCGGGACGAAAAATGGTGCGATCTCGACTGCCCTTATGCCTCGTTCCCGGACAAGGAGCACCTGGACGGGGCATGCCATACATTCATAGCACTGTACTGTAAAAAGTATGATCGTCTCGTTCAGAAAAGCGGTCCCTGCCTGGCACTGACGGAAGGCGACAGTGAAGACCCTTGACGCGATCACCGAAATCGGCCCGATCGAGCAGCAGCTCGTCGGAGCGTTGCGCGACGGCAGGGAACGACTGCACGAACACGAGATCTACTCCATCCTCGACGCCCTGGGTTTCCGCACACCCGCGACCCTCTTCGTCACGCGTGCCGGCGACATCGAATCGGCCGGCATCGACGCGATCCCTGGTGACACGGTTGTCTGCAAGCTCATCTCCGGCGCGCTCACGCACCGTTTCGAGCATGGCGGCGTGCAGTTCGTCGAACGGAACGAGAAGCGCCTTGAGAAGACCTTCAATGAATTCGTATCGATCGCGGATTCGCTCGGTATTCCCCTCGATGGGATGTTGATCGCCGAACGGATCCCGGGAAACGACAGCCTGCAGAACAAGCTGCTTCTCTCCCTAAGGCAGGATCCATCCTTCGGGCCCATCGTTTTTCTTGGACTCGGCGGCGTCGGGACCGAGGTGTACAAACAGTACATCAGGGAAGGCCGGGACCTTGTCATCAGGGCGGCTTCATGCGTGGCCGATTATGAAGGCACCGAACGGGAGCTGAGCAACACGCTGTTCTACCCGATCATCACGGGCCGGACCCGTATCAAGCCCGACCCGAAAGTGAGCGAGAACACCATTCACGAGGCGCTGAGACGTTTCGCGCTGCTCGCCGAACGATTCTCCCCCCTCTACCGGAATACGCCCGTCACGATCGAGGAACTCGAAGTCAACCCGATCCAGATAACGGGCAGCGGTGAACTGGTGCCGCTCGACGCGCTCATCAGGATTTCCGGCAACAAGTATACCATGCTTACCCCGAAACAGTCGGGCATCCGGAGTCTCCTCGAACCGAAGAGTGTTCTCGTCATTGGCGCATCCGCATCGAAGATGAACGCGGGCCGTATCATCCAGAACAATATCCTGAAAGGCGGCGTCATTCCGAAGGAACGCATCCATATCCTTCATCCCGACGCGGACGAGATCGACGGGTGCAGGGCGTACCGTTCGATCGGAGATATCCCGGACAGGGTCGACATGACCGTGTTTACGATACCGGCGAACGAACGGTCAGCATCACTCCTCGAGGAGATCATCGAAAGGGAAAGTTCCGATTCGATCATCCTGATATCGGGTGGATTCGGCGAGACGAAGAACGGCAGGGTGCTCGACGCGAGGATCCGCGACGCAATCATCATGGGACGAAAAGAGGCAAGCGGTGGAGTCGTGGTCAACGGTCCGAACTGCCTCGGGATCGTCTCGCGCCCCGGCGGGTACAATACCTTCTTCATCCCGGAACACAAGCTTCCCTTCAACGGCAGGCACGGGGAACGCACTGCCTGCATAAGCCAGAGCGGCGCGTATCTTGTAACACTGGTGAGCAACATGGGACAGCTGCTGAATCCCAAGTACATGATCACGTACGGGAACCAGATGGACCTCACCGTCACGGATTACCTGATCTACCTAAAGGACGATCCGGAGATCGATGTCTTCTGCCTCTACATCGAGGGTTTCAAACCATACGACGGCGAACGCTTCCTGAAGGTGGCCAGAGAGATCGTCAGATCGGGGAAGAAGATCATCATGTACAAGACGGGCAGAACAAAGGCGGGAGCCGCTGCCGTGGCGTCACACACAGCTTCTATGGCTGGCGATTTCGAGGTCCTGAAAAGGATACTGACCGATGCCGGCGTCATCATGCCGGAAACCCTGAACGAGACGGAGGACACGATCAAGGTATTCGCGCTGCTGTCGGGAAAGCGTGTAACGGGTACAAGGGTCGGGATCTACGCAAACGCGGGCTTCGAGTGTTCCGTCGCCGCCGACAGGCTCTACTCGATGTCACTCGCACGGTTCTCGGACGAAACGGTGCAAAAGCTGCACGATGCGCTTCCGACCGACATCATCGACGTCAACAACCCGGTGGATGCGACTCCCCAGACGAACGTGGAAAACTATCGTAAGTGCATCGAGGCGCTGATCGAGGATCAAGACGTTGATTGCATCATGGCGGCGGTGGTCCCTCCCACCCCGTTCATGGAAACGCTGCCCGCCGGCGACGGCCACGGCGAGGATATCAGCAGCGAGGGATCGTACCCGAATGTGACTACCGACCTGTTCAACCGGACAACGAAGCCGATGGTGGTATCGGTGGACTCGGGCGGACTGTACGATCCGGCCGTCCACATGATGGAAAAGGCGGGCATTCCCGTATTCAGAAAGATGGACAGGGCA
>DAOVFR010000281.1 GCA_030672805.1 Candidatus Krumholzibacteriota bacterium | reverse complement strand
GGTGGTTGTGACAATCGGCTACGAATATATATCCTCCGGGGCCGGAGGCGATTCCGATCGGGTTGTTGAATTGCCCGTCGCCGCTCCCGTAGCCGCCCCAGCTATCGATGAACAAGCCGTCCCCGGTGAACACCTGTACGCGGTGGTGCCAGGTGTCGACGACGTATACGTTTCCTTCGTCGTCGATCGTGATCCCCTTGGGATCCCTGAACTGGCCATCGGCGTTTCCCTCCGTTCCCCAGGCCCCCACGAAGGTGCTGTCGGGAAGGAATTTCTGGATACGATGGTTGCGTGTGTCGGTGACGTAAACGTTTCCTGCGCCGTCGACGGCGACCTTCTCCGGAAACATGAAGTGTCCGCCGGCGGTTCCGCGCATTCCCCACCCGAGAAGGAAATTCCCTCCGGAGTCGAATTTCTGTACGCGGTGGTTCCGGTTGTCCACGACGTAAATGCCGCCATCCGGACCGGCGGCTATCCCCTTCGGGTAGAGAAACCGGCCGTCGCCGGCACCCTCTCCGCCCCACGATGCAGCGAACATGTACGAGTCGGTTGCGAACGGTCCGGAATCGACGACAGCGCTGTAGGAGAACGCTTCCGCCTCGAATGTCCGCAGGCCGCCGTCAATAATACGAGCGGTCGAAGCCACGACTGCCCGGATCCCGTGCTGCATTTCCCACTCGAGCAGGGGTATCCGGTTCATCTCCCCGTTGAATTCGTAGTACGGGACGCAGCCGATGGCAAGCCCGTCGGCCGAAAAGAAAACGATCTCCATCTCCGGCCTCACGAACGCGCGTATGGAGATTCTCTCACCCGACATGAAGGAGAACGGCCGCATCCGTGGTTCCGAGCTTATCGATGAGATGGTGGACCACCTCCCGTCGTGATATTCCGCGCCTGTTTCGACGTTAAATGAATTACAGCACCCCGTCTCGAGGTTAGCGGCTGATGCCGAGGTCATCACGAACCCGGCGGAAAAGCGGATCGTTACAACGGCGGAAACGGGAAGCTCGCCGATGTGCATGATGACCGGGCGGCTCACCGAGGCTATCCTGACTTCCCCCGACAACTCCGCGGCATCCGACACCTCGGCCTGTATATCGCCTTCGAATTCGACCGTACCGCGGGCGATGATGCGGAGCGTTTCGATCCTGTTTCGATGGATGCGAAGGCCGAACTCGAGGTCGGGATTCCATTCGATGTATCCCCGGGTCATTCGTACATCGGCCTGGACCCCTCCCGTTTCGCCGGAAAGAAGCGTAAGCCCCGCAAGGCTGATACCGCTCCCTGCGGTTGCCGCGCCGCGGTCCATGGATCCCAGGGGAATGGAATGTTCCTGCCCGCCACACTCTTGCGCGGCGGGGCCGGATCCCGTTCCGATCCGTATCACCGTATCGACGTATCCGAAATCGACCGCTTCGGTCAGGGATCCCGCTTCCGTCTCCACCACCAGTCTTCCGCTCTTGACGGATGTCGAGACAACACGCCTCAGGAACCCGCCGTGCTCCGTTCCGACGATGATGCGGCCGGGCTCTATTTCGGGAAGCTTCCCGGTGATGTCGAATACGTACGTGGAGCCGTCGATTTCATACAGCGAGAGGGCGTCTTCGTTGTCTATGATAACCGTTCCATGTGAGATTGCCGCGATATAGGGGTATCCGGCGGTCGACACGGTGGTATCGCGGCCGCACCCCGCCAGGGCACACGCGAGAAGCAGGGCGGCACGGCATACCTGTCCCGGCCGCGCTCTCGAGGTCCGGAAACGATGAATGTATTCTCGTGCCATCGTCCTGCCCGTGTTACGGAGACCGGAGAATTCCCCATTCGTTGAAAACAACACCTGCGATGCTGTCGACGGACCCGTGCCTGAAGAACCAGAGCGGGAACCCGAAATGGACGCTCGGCGCCGCCCGCCCGGCACCGCCGGTCACATCGGGCACCACGTCGTCATACATCGTCACCCAGATCGCGACGGTCCCGTTGTCCAGCGCCGACGCCCCGTTTTTCGCCGCCATCCGGTACATCGGGTGGAAGCAGGCCTGGGACGTTTCGAACGTTCTCACCATCCAGTACCTCGGGTCATAAACCTCGACGTACGTGAAACCGCCCGGCGTACTCGACGAATCGGGATCGAAATACCGCCCGGGCCTCGTGATCTCTTCCCAGAGGTCGAGGCGCCGGGGCAATCCGGGGTACGATCCGGTCACAGCGTCGAAACTGTCTTTCAGTGCGTACATCATGACGTCGTGGTGCTCCACGATCCTGTCCGGCATGTCTCCATCGGTCCGTATCATTCCCAGTATCTTGTCGATAACCGTGATGCAGTAGTCCCGGTACGCCAAGCAGCCAACGCCGCTCCGGTCGCCCTGGCAGTCGCTCCGGTTCCCGGCGATCTCGCACCGCGGCCGCATTGGAAAGGACCGCGCACTTGCCGGAAGTATCGCCGCCAGGCCGCCGTTACGGTCCGAGCGCCCCAGCGTCCAGAAGTGCCCGCCCTTCATGAGGAAGATCGAGATGTAGTTGATCTCGCCGCTGCCGCCGGTGCCGGCCGCGCTTTCGGGTGTGAAATCCACAACGTCGCTCCACGCGTCCAATGCCGACGAGTAGGTCCAGATGATGTTCCGGTACCGGCCGATCATGTCGATACCGGGAGGCCTGCGTGCATGCGAGCTGCAGTCGTACACGTCGGCGCCCGGGTCGAACCCTTCCGCCATCGAGCAGATGCCGAGCCAGAAATCGTCGTGCTGCGTTTCGGTGGGATGCGACCAGTTAACCTGGGGGAAATCGGACGAGTAGAAATCATCCACCCAGAGGAGATTCCTGTCCATCGGCCAGGCGATGACGGTGATTTCGTACGATCCGCGGGTGACGCCGCCCGCCTGGTCGAGCGCCTCGACGAAAAAAGTGTGTGTGCCCGAATAGAAAACCGTCTCCACGGCGGATGTCGCGTCCGGCCGGTACGGGTCATTCCAACAGCCCAGGTCCTGGAC
>DAOVFR010000238.1 GCA_030672805.1 Candidatus Krumholzibacteriota bacterium | reverse complement strand
GGATATTATAAGGGCAAGTGTATCCAGGTAAACATAAAAACAGGCGCTAATCATGTTTCACGAGCAGGGCCTTTGCCAGCCTACCCTGGAACCTGCCGAGGAGCCCGGCAAAGTGCATCGTCACGATCAGCATCAGGATACCACCGATGACCATCAGGGGCATACCCCAGGCCGGTGTGTAGTAGTAACAGTTGTTGATGGTCATGAACGGAAGGTCGAAATAATGTTCGAGCACCGGCCGGAGGATGGAGCTCAACGATACGGCGATCAGCGTGATGAAGACGGAGAAGTACGCGGTCCCGAGCGGCAGCATGAGGATCATGTAAAGGAGCGTCGTCCATGTCGTGCGGTCCGTGAACAGGAACTTGATCCGTCCCCAGAATCCGAGATCCTTTCGAATGAACTCCGGCCGGCGGGGCATCCGTTCGCCAAGGATCGCCTCGACGATCCGTCCCTCTAAAAGTGCGATACCGCGGACCGAAAGAAGAAAGATCACAAAGAACGGAAAGCCGATGATGAGGATGATCAGTCCCATCGACATCGAAATACCCGTAACGGCCCACGTGAAGTACACGATCCCGAGCACGAGAGAGAAGAGCATGTAAAGCAGCGCTGCGTAGGCCCTGATGTCGATCATAACGCCGAAGAAACGCGCGGGCAGGGAACGGCCGTTCGGGTTCCCGACAGGCGCCAGTGTAGGTGTTGTTCGTGCTTCGAGGTCACGGTATGCATCCGCTACCTCTTCCGGAGGGCCATAGTTCTCGATAACCATTTTAACCATCTCTTTCTCGTCGGTTTCGGGGTTGTCGGCCCGTGCCTGTTCGAAGGCGGTCGTCAGGTGCTCCGCCGCGTCGGCGGCGGCATCCTGCACGGTCGCGGGGTCGGCTCCTGCAAGGGCTTTCTTGAGCTGTTCGAGGTATGTCTCTATTCTTTCATGCATCACTTGTTCCTTTCATGATCGAATCCACGAAATCCCTGTTCGTAATCCAGATTGCCGTCCAGCGCTCCAGCGCCTCGCGGCCGGCGCCGGTGATGCGGTAATACCGGCGGGGCGGCCCCGAGACGGACGGTTCGACCTCGCTTTCGAGAAAGCCGATTCTCTCGAGTGATCGCAGCACCGGGTACAGGGCGCCCTGCTTCATCATCGGCGCATCGGCGCAGCCAGAGCCGAGCTTCTTGGCGATCTGGTAGCCGTATACCGGCCTTTCAGCCCTGCCGAGCACGCTGAGCAGGACCAGCGCGGCCGTGCCGGCGTTGATCTCCTTCTTGAACTTCTTGTCCGCCGCGTTAATTTCTATCACATCGTCGGCCTTTCTTGCCGCCCCGGCGCTTGGTGATGGGCACGATCCACCCGGTTTATATTCTCGTTTCGGCTTCCCGCGCGGGGCATACAGTTTTATCAATCTCCCACGGTTATTAGTTTAATATTATTACTAACTTACTAATAGTACGGTAGAATGTCAAGGATGTTTCAAAAAAAAAGGGGACAGCGACCTTTTTCTTGCGGTCTGCCGTTCCGGTCTTGATATAATCGACATCAGCGATTCATCGAGTTCTTCAAGCACGGGGAGCGTGGACACGCCCATTTATGCCGGGAGGTGCCTGTGAGCCGTTCAAGTCTTATCCTTTTGACCCTGGCAGGTTGCATTATCTTCAGCTCTTGCCCGGGTTCGAACGAAAGACCGGTTACGATCGGATATTTAGTCATCGGCGATTCATTATCCGCTGAAGATAAAGCGGCGCTCGAATGGCTCGAGAATCATCGGTCCTTCATTCCCGAGATGATCGATTCCGGATATGTGAACGCGGATCGAAGGGATGTTGATGTATACTGGGTGCACATCCCCGATTCTTCCGTCTACGCACGGTGGGCCGCGGAGAAGGAAAACACGGATTTTCTAGGATCTTTATTCGGGCATGGAGCTCGATTTCTTCTGACCGATTACGCCGCGCTGCTTCCGTACGAGATCGGCCTGGAGTCCCGAAGACCCGATGTGCGTACCCTTCACATAGAGGATGATTGGAATTTCGACAAGAAGGGCCTGCAGGGCTGGCGGGGGCATCCCGCTTTCGACGGTCTGTTCGGAGGGGCGTTTATCTGGGATGGTTGCGAGGACCACGACCTTACGTGCATCGGTTATTTCGACGGAGTGTTCCCGGTGGAAGGGAAAGTGGCCGCGGTTGAAAAATCCTATATTACCATACATCGTGACCGCCGCCTGATGGTGGAACATCAATCCGGAAAGAGTAGATCATTATCCGTTGGAGCATTTGTGTATTTCAGCCGGGTGAACCGGCTTCAGTATAGATTGAGACGGTTCATCGAGAATTCGCTCTTCTACCTGAGCGGGGAAACGGCCGGGTTGCCCGTCACATACTGGAAGGATTACGATTATCGCCCGAGGGAAGTACAGGTTTATTCGAAGCCGCTTGCCGCGTCTTCGAAGAGACGGTTCGCGGATTCGCCCCGGGCAGGGTTGCTCATGGAAAAGGAATCACGGGGGAATAATTTTTACGATGTCGCCGGCCGCCGCGCCCTCGTCATGGGAAGGGAAAACGGCGGGATAGATGAAGTCTGGGTTCATCCGCTGCGCATTTTGCGTGATTACGAGGCAGGTATCGTTCAGGGGGATTCCATCGCATGGTTCCGGCACATGGATGGCCGCGTCGAGATACGCCCCGAATCCTTGACCCGCAGGTATCGATCTGCCCGGGGCGAGATAAGGGAGATCATCTTTCCCTCCCTGGAGATGGCTGGAGCGGTTGTACATTACGAGGCGTACGTTTCCGAAGAGATTCAACTTGTCATCAAGTTACGCAGCGATCTCAGATGGATGTGGCCTTTCGATGAATACGCCCTGGGCGGTATCTGTTATGGCTACGACGGTGCGCTCGGCGCCCTGCGCATCTCGGATGAAACAGGTGATTTCGCGTGTGTATTCGGAGGGGACAGCAAGCCCGGCCGGCACCTGGAAGGCGCATTCTCGGGTGTTGTATTTGAAGACGGCCGGTTGCGGGGCGCCGGTAACGGGGGCAATCAGGTATATCATGCCGCGCTGTTTTCATTGAAGGAGGGGAACGGTTACTGCCTGAATTACGCCGTTGCAGGGACGAACCAGGGCGCCGACGAGTCTCTGTCCGATTACCGAGCATTGCTCGAGAATCCGCACATCGAATATACAAGGCTCTCCCGTCATTACGACAGGCTGCTGCATTCGTGCGTGACGATCGAAAGCCCTGACGGGGAATTCAACCGGCTCTGGAAGTGGGCGCTGGTGGGCACGGATAGATTCTTTGTGCATACACCGCCACTGGGCAGGGCCCTCGTTGCCGGTTACGCTACGACCGCGAGGGGCTGGCGCGGCGGTCACGAGAACAGCGGGCGCCCCGGTTATGGCTGGTATTTCGGCCGTGATGCCGAATGGTCGTGCTTTGCCATAGATGATTACGGCGATTTCGAAACGGTCAGGAGCCAGCTCCAGTTTCTGCAGAAATTCCAGGATGATTCCGGAAAGATATTTCACGAGCTCTCGACGAGCGGCGTCGTCCACTACGATGCGGCCGACGCCACGCCGCTGTACGTCATCCTGGCCGCCCATTACCTGCGGGCCTCCGGGGATCTGGAATTTGTCAAGGATGGCTGGACACATCTCGAGAGGGCCATGGATTTTCTCTATTCGACGGATACGGACGGCGATCTTCTGATCGAGAATACCAATGTCGGTCATGGCTGGGTGGAGGGCGGAAAACTGTGGGGTGCGAACACGACCTTTTACCTGGCGGGCCTGTGGGCGCAGGCATTGAGGGATGCGGCCTACATGGCCTCTCATCTGGGCAAGAC